>JBGPTQ010000224.1:0-4579 GCA_041490725.1 Allostellaceae bacterium
AAACTCCGCTGCAAGCACAACCGAAACAGCGAGTGCGGGGACGGCCCTTCGTCAAGGGCCAGTCCGGCAACCCCGCCGGTAGGCCGCGCGGCTCGAAAAACCGCCAGACACTGGCCGCGCGCGAGCTGCTCGACGGCGAAGCCGCGGCGCTGACGCGCAAGGCCGTCGAAATGGCGCTCGCTGGGGACGCCGGCGCGATGCGGCTCTGTCTCGAACGCGTGCTGGCGCCGCGCGGCGAGCCCGAGGCGGCTCGACCTTCCGCCGATCCGGGATGCCGGCGATGTCGCGGGCGCCCTGGGAGCGGTCATTGGCGGCGGTGATGGCGGCGGTCGCGCGGGGCGGCGTCACCCCAAGCGACGGCGGCACACTGGGTCGGCTCCTCGACACCTATATCCGGGCATCGAAGCCGCCGATTTCGAGCGGCGCCTGCGCCGGGTCGAGGCGAACTCATACCCGCCCAGCTCATGGTAACCCGGCCCGGGCCGGCCTCGGCGGCTGAAAATTTCTGCAGATAACAGCGAAAACAGCCGACCGGCGGCGGCCTTGAGCATGATCCGCTTCGGTTCGATCGCCCTCCCGGCCGTCGCTGGCCGCTCTGGCATCGGGTGCGCCGGCCACCGCCGCCGACCCGAGCACCTTTCGCTCGGTCAGTGGCGGCGGCACCAATTTGCGGCCTTCAACTCGCCACGCGTCCGGCCATTGACGGCCGAACCCATTTGCGTTTGACCTTGTCCCAGATAAGTGTCGGAAGCGGTGACTGCTGGATTGCCGCAAGGTCGGGACACCGCGTCACACCGCGCTCGGCGAGAAACCTCTCGATGACCCCGAGTTCTTCGGCGCGGCGCGGGCCGGGGCGGAGTGGCGCAGCAGCAACGCGCCGGATCCCGGGTTCGCTGAGGTCGACGAGCTCCGGCCGGATCGGCGGCGGGTTTAGCGGCGCCGTCTTCGGCGCGAGCGCAACGCGCTCGCAGGGCGTCTCCACGACGGCCGGCTGCGGCGTGGCGCCTCCAATAGCGGCGTCATTACCGATGTGAGCTGGTGGCCGCGACGGCGCGAGACCGGTGGCCACATAGCCTTGGCCCCATTGCGCTTCGATCCGAATAGGGAGCAGCCGGCGCAGCTTGGTGATCAGCACGCGGACGGCGGTCGACTGCGCCCGATGATGCCGATCATCGCCATAGAGGTGACGGAACAGTGCTTGATGGGTGACCAGCTCGCCCGGCGTCCAGGCCAGGCGTTCCAGGGCCTTCCATTCCATTGGAGTGAGCCGAATTGGCGTACCGTCGACCTTGATGCAGCGTTTGTCCCAATCGACCAGGAGCCCGTGCCGGCAGTCACTCTGGGCCGAAACCAACTCCAATGTGAGGCCGAGCGCGGTAGCCCAGTGCTGGACCGCGTCAATCCGCGGCGAGCCGAGGCCCTGTTCCCAATCGCTCAAGGAGGTCTCGTCAATTCCGCAGCGATCACCCAATTCGTCGATTGACCAGCCAAGCGTCTGGCGGCGGGTCTTGAGGTCACAGATCAGTGTGGTGTTGCGGGCCATGTTATGCCCTCCGCTTTCTCTTGTGCGTCGGTGCGCTGGCGCGCAACGACGACGCGGCGACGTGCCGCGCGACGCCGTTTGTGGTGCCGAACTCTGTGGAAAGGCGATCCACGACTGCCCCCAATCTAGACGCCGGATCGGCGCGGACTCGGGCGGGTTCGCCCGTTGTCAGGGGGTATTATCGTCGCGAACGGTTACGCCAACGTGTGAGGCTGTTCACAGATGCGACAAATTTTTTGGGGCGCCTCGGGAATGCCGTGCAGCCGGCAGGGCGCCTCAGCCGAGCGCGGCGAGCGCCTCGAGGTCGCGGATCACGATCGAGCCTTTCTCGATCACGATGAACCCCGAACGTTTCCAATCCTGCAGGTGCTTGTTGACGCTCTCCCGCGAACCGCCGACGAGTTCGCCGAGCGCGCGTTGCGATATCTTGACGCCGACCGGCCCGGTCGGCGATTGGCCTTCGCCGTTCTCTTCCGCGAGCCGGATCAGGACTTTGGCGATCCGCGCTTCGAGGTCGAGGAAGGCTAGATCCTCGACCTGCTCGTTGGTTCTCCGCAGTCGTTCGCACAGCACGATCAACAGGTCGAGGCAAAGATCCGGCCGGCGCTCGAGCAACGCCAAAAGCGAGCGACGCGGCACGACCAACAGCTCGCAATCGATCGTCGCGGTCGCATCCGCAGTGCGCTCATTGCCGTCGAGCAGAGCGATTTCGCCGAACACGTCGCCCTCGCGCATGACGGTCAGCACCACCTGTCTGCCGTCGGGCGAGGGTGCGCTGATCATCACGCGGCCCTTGAGCACCGCCATCATGCTGTTGCCGGGATCGCCCTTGGCGAAGATCTGGTCGCCCTCGGCGTGGCGTGCGACCGTCGCATGAGCGAGGATCGCATCGATCTCGCTGTCGCCGAGCCGCGTGAACAACCGGCTGCGCCGGAGAACCTGCCGCAGCGATAAACTAGATCCGTACATGGAAGATCCTCCGCAGACAGACCGTCATAACGGAACCGCGGGTCTCTTTTGGCCCTGCCGCCCTTCCGGGCCGGACCGGCTAGGTTCCCCCGCGGCGGCCAGCCCATGATACAGGAATGCAAATAAAGGCCCGGTTGGCGGCGGATTGCCAGAACGCTTTTCCGATCGGCTCGGCAAATTTAGAATGCCGTTAGCGGTGCAAATTTGCCATGACAAAGCTAGGCATGGAAGAGATCTATCCGGTTTTACAGCGGGAAGCATGAACGCCATCGGCCGCATCATCGCCGGCGCGACGAACCTCGAAATCCGCGAGCGGTTGTCGCCCAACCATGACAGCCGCGGCGAGCCGCCCAATATGCGGCCGATCAACATGCTCGTGCTGCACTACACCGGCATGCCGAGCGCTGCGGCGGCGCTCGACCGGCTGTGCGATTCCACAGCCCGGGTCAGCGCCCATTACCTCGTCGAGGAAGACGGCACGCTATGGCGGCTCGTCCCCGAAGCGCGGCGCGCCTTTCACGCCGGGGTGTCATGCTGGCAGGGCGAACGCAACCTCAATTTTGTCTCGATCGGCATCGAGATCGTCAATCCGGGCCATGAATGGGGCTATCGGCCATTTCCCGAACCCCAAATGGTGGCGGTCGAAGAGCTCTGCCGGGATATCCTGTCGCGTCACCGGATCCCGCCCTACCGGGTCGTCGGGCATTCCGATATCGCGCCGGACCGCAAGGCCGACCCCGGCGAATTGTTCGATTGGCCGCGCCTTGCCCGCGCCCTCATCGGCCTATGGCCGCCGCCCGCCCCCGGCCTGTCGCGCCGCCGCGGCCGCGGTGTTGGGGTGGTGAGCCATGCCGCCGCGCTCGCCGATCTCGCCCGGATCGGCTATTGCGTCTCCACCGCTACCGAGCAGATCGTCCTTGCCGCGTTCCAGCGCCGCTTCCGCCCGGAGCGCTGGGACGGGCTGCTCGATGGCGAGACCTGCGCCCGGCTCGCGGAATTGCGCATGGCGGTCGAGGCGGCGCAGGCCGCACGCGAGCAGGCCCGAACTCGGTTCCGTTAGATCCTACGGTCTCTAATTGAGGCGCGAGCGGGGCGGCGGCTCTGCTCGCCGGCCCTGCGGTCGGCGGGCGACCAGCTGACCCGCCTGGTGATGGGCGATGCGCCAGGCTGTGTCCTCGCGAACAAACAGATTGCTGGCGATCAGCGTGCCGCCGTCGAGCTCCTCCTCGCAGACGACCAGCGCCGTCTCGCCGTAAAGCAGCACCCGCTCGTCATAGCAGGCGATCCGCGGCGCTTCGGGATTGGCAAGGATGCCATGCCAGCTTTCCATCACCGCATCGCGGTCCGAGAGCGCCGGCCAGCCCGGATGGATGCAGGCGACCGGCGCGCGCCGCGCCCACAGTCTTTCCATCGCGGCGAGATCACGCGCGCCAAAGGCCCGGTAGAATTCGAGATTGGCCGCGAGCACGGCATCGCGGTCGGTCATGGCTGTCTCCGTTTCGGCCCGCAGGGAGGATAAGGCGAAGCAGCGTCAGTAACCAGAGGCGCGCGACTTCGTGGCGATCTGCCGATCATAGCGGCAATTATTTGCCTAGAAATTAGGCATGCCTAAGAAAAGGGCTTTCACCGAAAATCGCGGCACCGCCCTGCGGGTGCTTGGCCCCGATCTTGCTCCCTGCCCCATGGCCGGCCATTCACACGCCGCGCAATCGACAGAGAGGGAGCGATGCGAATCTTAGAGGGGATTGGCCGTGCGGCAGTTGCTGCCGTTGCGGTCGCGGCGGCGGGTTTGGTACCGCTTGGGGCGGCCGATGCGCAGACCCAGGGAACGATCAAGATCGGCGTCTTGCATTCGTTGTCGGGCACGATGGCGATCAGCGAAAGCACGCTCAAGGACACCATCTTGATGATGGTGGACGACATCAACAAAAAGGGCGGGCTATTGGGCAAAAAGGTCGAGGCGGTGGTCGTCGACCCGGCCTCCAACTGGCCGCTGTTTGCCGAAAAGGCGCGCGATCTGCTCGCCAAGGAAAAAGTCGCCGCCGTGTTCGGCTGCTGGACATCGGT
>JBGPTQ010000225.1:0-4577 GCA_041490725.1 Allostellaceae bacterium
ATCTCGGCGATCGCCTCGGCGACCGCCTCGCCGAGCCGCTCGGCACTCTGCATGAGGCTGCGGCGGGCGCCGAGCCGCTCCTCCTCATCGCCTTCCGGCGCCAGCGCGTCGAGCTCGGCGCGGTGATGGCGCAACAGATCTTCCTCGGCCCGGCTGTCGGCGAGGCGGCGGGCGGCTTCCTCAACCCGCGCGCGCGCCGCCCGCCATTCCTGCCAGGAGGCGGCCAGCGCGGCGGGCATGACCCCGTGCTCGGCAAAATCGTCGAGCAGCGAACGGTGCGTCGCCGGGTCGAGCAAACCGCGCTGCTCGCCCTGGCCCTGGATCTCCACCAGGCTGTCGCCCAGCTCGCGCAGCAACCCGACGCTCGCCGGCTCGTCATTGACAAAGGCACGGCTGCGCCCGTCGGCGCTGACCAGGCGGCGCAACACGATTCCGCCGGCAAGATCGGCTGAGATGCCGGCCTCGCGCAGCATCGCCGCGGCGGGATGGTTGTGCTCGACGACGAACTCGGCGGTGACGGCAGCCTGTTCGGTGCCGGGGCGTACGAGGCTCGCATCGGCGCGCCGTCCAAGCGCCAGCCCGAGCGCATCGAGGAGGATCGATTTGCCCGCCCCGGTCTCGCCCGTCAGCACGCACAGCCCCGGCCGGAAGGCGAGGCTGAGGCGGTCGATCAGAACGACGTCGCGAATGGTCAGGCCGAGCAGCATGCGGAGCGGATAATACCATAAACCCTCCCCCGCATTGCCCCCACCCTTCCCTCCCCTCCCCGGGCTTGACCCGGGGATCACGGGGGAGGGTTAGGGTGGGGGCAGGAGATGGTGGCTGGGCAGGTGCCTCAGCTTGGATTTCTGCTTTCGGTAGAATTCAGTCCTTGCCCGATACCCGCGCCGATGACGCCTTCGCGCCGAAAGCAGTCCTCCATTTCGGCAGCGACCGCGCTGCCGCTCTCGATCCTGATCTGCCATTTACCGGCAACCGACGGTGGCACGAAGATGGGCAAGCGGTTGGTCCCCCGCATCTTGGTTTGAGCCAACTAGTGCGCGAGCGCATTTCGCAATGACCGTGTGCCTCGGCGGCGCTATAATGGCTAACGTGTGTGCTGCGGGCGAGCCCAATTAGAGTGGCAGAAAGGGCGCTCGCGGTTATCGTAAAGACCGTCCGAAGCCGCCGGAGTTGTCAGTGGATTTGACCGTAGATTCACCCGTATCGAGCGTGACGATTGTCGGCGGCGGTACCGCCGGCTGGCTGGCGGCACTGATGCTTCAGGGCCGGCTGAACCGCGGTCGCCGCGCGCCGCCGGTCAGGATTACCCTGGTCGAATCGCCGACGGTGCCGATCGTCGGCGTCGGCGAAAGCAGCCTGATCGGTATCCGCAACGAATTCGAAAACCTCGGCATCGACGAAGCCGAATTTGCCCGCCGCTGCAACGCGACGTTTAAGCTTGGCGTCCGGTTCGTCAATTGGAACCTCTCCGAGGCCGGGGCGCCTTATACCTATATCCACCCGGTCTCCTACGGCGTTGGCATGCTCGGCGGCAAAAGTCCGCTTTACCATTACCTGGCATTTGGTCCCCATCACGGATGTGACCACTACACCGCCGCGGACAGCCTCGACGCGATTATCGAGGCGATCCGGCTTCGCCGCGGCCCCCGCGTTACGGCGCAACCGCATTTCAAACCGGAGTTCTTCGCCTACGCCTATCATTTCGATGCGGCGCGGCTCGCCGAATACCTGCGCGAGATCGGGATCCAGCGCGGCGTTACGCACATATTCGACGACGTCGACGACGCGGTGGTTACCGACGGCGACATCATCTCGCATCTAAAGCTGCGACGGAATGGTCTCATGCCGGTCGAGCTGGTGGTCGACTGCACCGGGTTCCGGGGTCTGATCGTCTCGCAAATCCTCAAGGAACCGTTTCAGGGTTACGCACCGGGCCTGCTCTGCGACCGCGCCATACCGCTCCAGATTCCCTATCGGGAAGGTGAGGCGATTGAGAGCGCTACCTCGGCGACAGCGTTGAGCGCCGGGTGGGTCTGGCACATCCCGCTCTTCACCCGCATCGGCACCGGATACGTCTTTTCGAGCGCGTTCAAATCGGACGATGAAGCGGTTCGCGAACTGTCGCAGCACCTCCGCATCGACCTGGACACTTACCAACCGCGGGTCATCAAAATGCGGGTCGGTCGGCTGCGCCGGGCGTGGGTCGGGAATTGCATCGCCGTCGGTCTGTCAGGAGGCTTTATCGAGCCGCTTGAAGCGACCGCGATCATGGCGAGCATGGCCACTGCATTCCAGATCACGCGGCATTTCCCGACCCGATCGATGCCCGAGACGCTGCGCCGGGAGTTCAATCGGCGGATCGACGCCCTATACGACGGCATCCGCGATTTCATCACAATGCAATATTTTCTGGCGAACCGACCCGAGCCGTTCTGGACCGCCGCGCGATCGCCCACAGTGCTGAGCGACACCCTGCGCGACAACCTCGAACGGTGGCGCTATCGCCTGCCGGATATCGAAGATCTGCGGCCGCCTCATCTCTTCAATGAACTGAGTTACAGTATCAACCTCGCCTCAAAAGGATTTTACCGCGATCGGACGCTGTTTTATCAAGCAAACGTCTCGCGCGGCGATTGGGAGCGCCACGGCGCGCACCTGGAACGCATCAGACAGCGGGTTCGCGGCCTGCCGACCGCGCGCGACTTTCTGTTGCAGATGCGCGGCGAAGAGACGTGGGTATATGGCGGCGGCGGTGTACCGCTGAGCGGGCCAGACGTTCCCCCATCATTCGCCGCTGTCCGCCCGGATGCCGGACCAAACGTGCAAGTCGGCGGCGGGCAGCGCCCCTAGGTCGGGCCGCTGTTTCAAGCTTCCGCCGAGATCGGTCGGTTTTCCCTGGCAATCGCCGCTTTGCACCGCCTATACCAGTTCTGCGTGCGGATGGACGTAGGCGAGCCCGCCTCGCCGATCCGGCAACACTTATCCCACCGCGCGTCAGCACCACGGCGACCGCGAAGTTACGGGCGCAGGCAGAGGCCCGAAAGCCAGGCATGGTTTTTGGTTGAGCTCTGCGCCGATCGTACCAGGTATGCGTGGTGACGGACGGGAGCGCTCCCTGGCGGGCCACGCCCGGCCAAGGCGACAGATGAGATGACTCTGTTCTATTGGTCGATGCTCTGGTCGAATGCGCCTGATCCCTCGCGATCTCAATCGAGAAATGTCGCAAACGGCGCAACGCCGTCTCCCGGCGCCGACAGAGCGAAGGTCGGTTCACCACCCGATTGAGCGGTTCCTATCGGCCAGCGGCAATGGCGGTTAAGGGGCATGACCTGCCCTCCTGGTCGATGGCGACGAGCGGCGGTTGTGGGTCGAAAGCGGAAATTCGCGGGTTGCGGCCGGATGGAGGCCGATTCGCGATCCGCCACGTCACCGCTTACGGTGCCGGTTTACGAATCGGCGCCGCCCTTGTCGTCGGCCGCGCCAGCGGCGCTCAGGCGGGCGAGTTCGCGGAGCAGGAATTCGCGCGGGTCCTCCTCCGTGTCGGAAGACGGAGCGGGACCGGAGGCGAGCTCGGTCTTCAGCACGAGGTCCAGCAAGAGCCTGGTCGCGGGCAGATCGCCGGCGGCGGATTTCTCGACGAGGCCGGCGACGATCGCCTCGCGCCGGGTGGTCTGCCGCCGATCGCCGCGCCGCGCCCCGACGCGCACCCCGGCTCGCGCGCCAACGCGCGTAACCGGCCGGTCGAGCGCTTCCTGCAGCACGGCCGCCAGCCGTTTCCCGTGGCGCCTTCCGCCTTCCGGATTGCCGGAGCTGCCCTTGCGAAAACGGCTATGGAGCGGCGGCTTGCCGTAGCCGACCGCGTAGTCCGGCGGTTGCTTGCTCATAACGACGCGCTCCGGGGTTGACGATCCTGGTTATCGATATATATCCAGCATCGGCAATTTCAATATAATATCGATTTGCTATAATGGCATTGACAGCAACAATGGCTCCGCGAGATTCCCTGCCCGGCGCGAAAAATTCCCTGCGCGAGCGCAAAAAATTCCCTGCGCGAGCGCAAAAAATGCCGCGATCGGCGCCGCGGAATCAAATCACGCCAATGGTTTGCCTCGGTCTTACCGAGCCGATTCGCGATTTTTTCCCTGCCGGCAGGGAATTGCCTGCCCCATCGGCAGCATCACGCCCGGATCTCCTGGCGCTGGAAGGCGATATAGGCGATCACGAAAATGACGATCGTCGCCGCGACGAGCCCCGTGAGCTGCGGCCAGATCAGGATGAAGCTCTGCGATGCCGGCAGCGGCGCCCCCAAGAGCGCGCCTTGCAGCTGGCTGATCAAGACCGGCCCCAAGGCCCGCGTCGCCGGCTGCAACAGCGCGAGCGCGCTCTCGGCATAGAGCGTGTTGGGCGAAATGCGGTCGATGATCTGCTGGGTTTGCAGAAATTCCATGCGCGGCCCGAAAACCCCCTCGGGCGGCCCGGCGATCAGATTGGCAACGAGCGGGGTGATCACCGACCAGAATAGCGCGAAGAGGAGCCACGTCCCGAGCGCGGCGAGCGCCGCGGTCGCCGGAGCG
>JBGPTQ010000226.1:0-4556 GCA_041490725.1 Allostellaceae bacterium
ACCCGCATCCGCATCCCGCCCGAGAGCTGGTGCGGATAGGAGCGCTCGAAACCGGCGAGGCCGACGGCGCGCAGCGCGGCGGCGACGCGGTCTCGTTCGGCCGAGCGCACCCGTCCGGCGATGCGAAACGGCAGTTCGACATTGGCCGCGACCGTGCTCCACGGCATCAGCGTTGGATCCTGGAACACAAAGCCGATATGGCCGGCGGGGACGGTTTTCGCCGACTGGCCGGCGAGATGCAGCCGGCAGCTGCCGCCGGTCGGCTCGCTGAGGCCGGCGACGATCCGCAACAGCGTGCTCTTGCCGCATCCCGACGGCCCGAGGAGGCTCAAGAACTCGCCGCGCGCGACGGCGAGATCGATGCCGCCCAGCGCTTCGAGACCCGAGGCGAAGCGTTTGGTGACGCCTTGCAACTGCACCACCGGCGGTGCGGCGGCCGAAGCGCAAAGAGCGGATTGAGACAGGGAAAGGCCCCTATGCCGTCATTCCCGCGCAAGCGGGAATCCAGTGTGGCAGGGCTCCGTCGCTTGCCCTGGACCCCCGCTTTCGCGGGGGTGACGAAAATAATGGTTTAGCCGGTGTCATTTCGAGCCGGGTACCATCCCGACGCGTCGGTTGACGAATTGCAACGTGTACGCCTTGCGGAAATCCATGTCGGCAGGATACAGCCCGGCCTTTGTCATGGTGTCGAAGAAATCGCGCCAGCGCGCCTCGCTCATCGCGCCGATGCCGTTCTCTTTGGCCTCGCCGCTGTCGACGACCCCGTACTCCTTCATCTTCTCCCTGCCGTAGGCGATCAGGGCGTCGGTCATTTCCGGGTTGTCGCGCTTGATCAGTGCATTGCCCGGGGCGGGGTCGCCATTGAGATAGCCGTACCAGCCCTCGATGCTGGCATCGACGAAGCGCTGCACGAGGTCGGGCTTGTCGCGGACGAGCTTTTCCGAGGTCTCGATCAGCGCGCCGTAGCTGCCGTAACCGGCATCGGCGAGCAGCAGAACGACCGGGTGCACACCCTCCTTCTCGATCGTGAACGGCTCGCTTGTCAGATAGCCCTGCTGGATCGCCTTCTTATCGGCGAGAAACGGCGCCACGCTGAAGCCGTAGGGCCGGATCTGATCGTCGGTGTAGCCGAATTTCTCTTTGAGGAAGAGCCAGCTGGTGACCCGGGTGTCGCCGCTGATCATGATCGGCCTGCCCTTCAATGCCGCGAGGCTGTCGCCGCCCTGGCCGGGATGGGCGATCAGCACCGAGGGGTCCTTCTGGAAGAAGGCGGCGACCGCCACCATCGGGATCTTCTCGGCCGCGAAATTGAGCGGCACGAAGGAATTCGACGCGATGTTGAAGTCGAGGACGCCCGCCGCGAGCAGCTGGGCGTGATTGACCTGCGGACCGCCCGGCCGCAACGTCACGTCGAGGCCATAGCGCTTATAGATGCCGGTGGCGATCGCCTGATAGAAGCCGCCGTGCTCGGCTTCGGCCTTCCAATCGGTACCGAAAGTGACGGTCTGGGCAGAGGCGGCGCGCGGCAGCGCCAGCGCGATGCCCAACAGGGTCGCGGCGGTAAGAAATGCCAGAGTCTTACGACTCATCGGGTCCTGCGGTTCATCAGGTGACGGTCCGTGCCAGAGAAGGGGCGCGAGTGTAGTCGGGGGCTGCGAGGCGTCGAGGCGTTGTCGAGCTGTGGCGCGCTATGCAACCGACGGTGCAATCTTATATCATGGCGCAAAAGGTGTGCCCCGCAATCGTGCGGGTACCCCGGTGCAGGGTGGGAGCCATGAAGAATCTGCTGGCCGTGATCGGCGACGGCAATGCGGGACCGGTCCTCGAAGCGGCGCTGATGACAGCCCGCAAGTTCAACAGCCACATCGTCGGGCTGCACAGCCTGACCACCGAGTATGCTGTCGTCTTCGGCGGCGAAATGGGCTTTTCAATTTCCTCCGAGGTCGATCGCACGCTCGAACGCGAAGGGCACGAGCGGCGCGATCAGGCGCGCCGTCTGTTCGGCGACTTCATGACCGCGCACGGCGTGCCGCTCGAGCCGCCGGCGCCGGGCTACGACGGCCCGCGCGCGTCCTGGCGCGAGGAGGACGGCCGACAGAACGCCGTCGTCGGGATGAGCGGCCGGGTGTATGATTTGATCCTCGTCGAGCAGCCGGAAAAGCTCGCCTCGATCGCCGAGGCGACGCTCGAGGACGCGCTGTTCGAAAGCGGGCGCCCGGTGTTGATGGTGCCGAAGGCGATCGGGCCGCATCTCGGCGACACGATCGCCATCGCCTGGAACGGCAGCACCGAGACCGCGCTGACCGTCGCGGTTTCGATGCCGCTCCTCAAGCAGGCGCGCCAGGTCGTCGTTGTCGCGGTCGGCCCGCAGCACATGCCCGAGCCCGGGCCCTCCGGCGAGGAGCTGGCCCGCAGCCTCGAAGGCCACGGCCTCAGCGTCAACCTGCGCAGCGCGTTCGGCCGGGATAAGCCGATGGGCGAATCGTTTCTCAAGGAGGCGATGGCGGCAGGCGCCGATCTCATGCTGAAGGGCGCCTATACGCGAAGCCGCATCCGGCAGATGATCTTCGGCGGCGCCACCCGCCACATCATCATGGAAGCAAAGATCCCGGTGATCATGGCCCGGTGAGGGCGCCGCCCCCACCCTCGTTGACGCGCGGCGAGCGTAACCCTGCCGCTGCCATAGCACTTGCCGGCGTGTTGCCTTAGTCTGCGCAGCGCCGTGCGATTGCAGGAGCGCGGGCAGCGGGGGAGAGGGGCATGCGATTGGTGACGCGGTACCGGGCGGCGGTGCTTTGGGCCGGTGTTGCGGCGGTTGCCGCGGCATCCCCGGCGGTGGCGCAAGCGCCGCCCTATCCGCCGCCGCTATCGGGCGCCCCTGCCCTGCCCCCCTCCCCGGAAGCGGCCGAGATCGCGGCCTGCCTGTGCCTCGGGCAGGCGGTCAATGCGCTGAGCGCCGATATGACGGCACAGCAGCGCTCCTACGAGGCGGTTCAGGACGAGCTGGCCCGGCTCGATGCCCAGCTGCAAAGCGCGCGCGCCGCCATCGACGTCAACAATCCGCAGTCGGTCGCGCAGTTCCGCCAGCTGGTCGAACAGCGCGACGCCGCCTTTCAGCGCTCGACGAGCCTGGCTACCGGCGATGTGAGCAGCGCGATCGAGCGCTACAATTCGCGGGTCAACGAATACAACGCGCGCTGCGCCAACCGACCGCGGGACCCGGCGCTGCTCGGCAGTGTGCAAGCGACGCTGTCCTGCCCGCCGCTCTACTAATCGGCGCCCTATCGATCCGCGGGGCCCGGATAAAGCCGCTCGGGGGCAATTTCGGGCTCGGCGATGACCGCCCACTCGGCGCCCCGCCAGGCCCGAAAGAAACAGCTGCGCCGCCCGGTATGGCAGGCGACGCCATGCTGATCGACCAGCAACAGCACGGTGTCGCCGTCGCAATCGAGGCGCAGCTCATAAAGGCGCTGGACCTGCCCGGAGGTCTCGCCCTTGCGCCACAACGCCTGTCGCGCGCGCGACCAATAGCACGCCCGGCCCTCGGCCAGCGTCAGGCGGACCGACTCGCGGTTCATCCACGCCATCATCAGCACTTCGCCGGTGTCGTGCTGCTGGGCGATCGCGGGAACCAGCCCGTCGGGGCCGAACTTGATCTCGCCGAGCGCGCGCTCGATCGCATCGGTCACGGCTTTCCTCCTCGAAGATCAGCTGCGCCAGCGCAGGGTACGCGGTTGGACCGGATTGGCGAAGGGCCGGCCCTCGGCGCGGGCGCGGCGGTATTCCTCTTTCAGCCGGTAGTACCAACGCGCCTGGGTATCGGCATCGTCGATCAGCGCCAACGGCGGCGCGAAGCGCAGTCCCTGCTGCTGGCGCTGCATGATGTCGCGGTCCTGGCGCAGAAAGGCGCGAACATAGGGAAGCAGCAGCGGTTTCAGCGCGGAGAGCCACGGCGCCGTCCAGTAGACGCAGTGGTTGACCTCGGTCGTCTTGTCATCGATCGGGGTCAGCGCCGTCAGATTGGCGACCCTGTAGCTTCCGGCGCGGATCTGCTCGACCCGCACGCTCGGCAGCCGGAACGCGATCTCGGTTTCGGGCGACCCGCCGAGCAGAAGGTAGGCCCGCGAGTTGCTCGACGGGGCGTGCCGGCTCATCGTGAACCCGTAGGGCGAGGGTTCGAACGCCTTGGTCTTTTCATACACCGAGCGGCGCGAGCGCCACCACCAGGCGGCATGGACGAAGGGGCCGTGCGCCGGGTCCATCAGCCCGACGACGGCGTGGTCGATCGCCGCCCCGAAGCGCATGGTCTCGACGAGATCGGGGGCTGCCGATTCGGCAAAGCCCTCCAGCACCGGGATGTCGAGCAGGGGGATGTCCGGCGCCTCGCTCGGGTCGCCGCCAAAGAACACCCAGATGTTGCCCTGCACCTCGCGCGCCGGATAGCGGGCGACCGCAACCCGCGCCAGATCGAATGTTTGTCCCTCGACCAGCGAGGGGATATGGGTGCACTGCCCGTCGGTGGCGAAGCGCCAGCCATGATAGCAGCACTCGATCTC
>JBGPTQ010000227.1:0-4523 GCA_041490725.1 Allostellaceae bacterium
CCAGATCGCCGAACGCCATCCCGGCCTGCGCCTGCTGCTCGACCATTATGCAAGGGTGCGCGGCGGCAGCGACGACGCGGCGCACGGCAACCAGCCGGCCCTCTTGGCGCTCGCCAAATACCCCAATGTCGCGGTCAAGGCGACCGGCGCGCCGGGCAATTCGAGCGCGGCCTATCCCTATCGCAACATCCACAAATACACCGAGCAGATCTTCGACGCGTTCGGTCCGCAACGCACCTTCTGGGGCACCGACATCACCCGCATGCCGTGCTCGTGGAAGCAATGCGTCGCGATGTTCACCCAGGAGATGCCGTTTCTCAAGGGCTGCGACCTCGAACTCGTCATGGGCCGCGCGGTGTGCGACTGGATCGGCTGGAAGCTGCCGGCGTGAGCGGCGGCGGGTAGAGCCGATGATCCCGGCATTTCCGGCGCTGGTCATCGCGCTCGCATTGCTGCTCTACGTCGCCGTCTTCGCCGCCGCCGGCCGTGCCCGACACCGCTATGACATCAAGGCGCCTTCCGTCACCGGCGCGCCCGAATTCGAGCGCGCCTTTCGGGTTCAGCAGAATACGCTCGAACAACTCGTCTGGTTCGTCCCGGCGTTGTGGCTGTTCGCGCTGTTCGCATCGCCACTCTGGGGCGGCATCCTCGGTCTGGTGTGGATCGCCGGGCGCGCCTACTACGCGCTCTCGTATTACCGCGACCCTGAGACGCGCGGACCCGGCTTTCTGATCGGCTTCATCAGCGCCGCCGCGCTGCTGGTCGGGGCGCTGATCGGGATCGTCGCGCGCCTGGTCTGAACCCGCTCAGCTGCGGCCGGCGAGCCAATCCTCGAGCAGCCGGCGCGCGATCGAGTCGCGCCGCGGCAGCCGGAAGCTGTCGTCGTCGGCATGCGACAAGAGCCAATCCCGTTCGAACCAGCGGGCGTCCGCGAGCTCGCCGTAATCGACGGTGATCGCGCTCGATGTCGCCTCCGCGTAGAACCCGAGCATGATGTTGGCCGGGAACGGCCAGGGCTGCGAGGAGTGGTAATGGACGGCGCCGACCTCGATCGCGGTTTCCTCGCGCACCTCGCGGGCGACCGCGTCTTCGAGGCTTTCGCCGGGCTCGACAAAACCGGCAAGCGTCGAATACATGCCCGGCACGAAGTTCTTGTTGCGGCCCAGGAGCGCACGCTCGCCAGCGGTCACCAGCATGATGACCGCCGGGTCGGTGCGCGGGAAATGCATGGTGTCGCAGCCGGGATCGCTGCAGCGCCGCATATGCCCGGCCTCCTCGCTGCGCGTCGGGCTGCCGCACAACCCGCAAAAGCGATGGCGCGAATGCCAGAACATCATGGCGCGGGCGAGGGCCAACAGCGCGCCCTCGTGGCGGTCGAGCCGGCCGGCGAGCTGGCGCAGATCGGCGAAGCGGACTCCAACTTGCGCAATACTGCCCTCGGCGATGCCGGCAGCGGCGAGGGCCGGCGAGCGCAGCGTGTCGAGCGCCGCCTCGTGACCCGACACGTCAAGCGCGAAATGGGCGCGCTCGTCGATCAGGCCGAGAAAGACGAATTCGCCACGGACAAAGCGCTCCTCGACATCGTCGTCGGTCAATGAGCCGAGCGCCGAACCGACCGCATCGATGGTGAGCACCGCAGCGCGCGGCTCGCCGCCTTCGACCTCGATGACGAGGTTCTGGCTGCGCCAGACCGGGACAAAGATGCTTGCCGGATCAAGCACCCGCGCGCGGATCCAATCGGGGTCGCGGCGGCGCAGGCCGGCGCGCTCGAAGCCCGGCGCGGTGTAGTAATTGGGCGATCGCATCGGTGAAGACTGGCACACCCGGCAGCGGCACGGCAAGCAGCCTTGCGACCCACGATCGCGCGCGGCATGGCGCATCTTTGCTCTCAACGCGGTCGGCCGTATAATCAACGTTGCTCACCATCAAGCCCGCGCTCGGCTTTGCCAGGTTCAGGACATCAGCTGCATGCAAGTCATTTCGACCGCGATTGCCGAGGTAAAGGAGATCAGGCCGCTCCGCCATCGCGATCCGCGCGGCTTCTTCTCCGAGATCTTTCGCGAGGACGTGCTGCGGCGGCACGGCATCGACGTCGCCTTCGTTCAGGAAAACCATTCGCTCTCGGTCGACCGCGGCGTCGTGCGCGGGCTGCATTTCCAGGTCCCGCCGGCCGGTCAGGCCAAGCTCGTCCGCGTCGGCGCCGGGTCGATCCTCGATGTTGCGGTCGACATCCGCGCCGGATCGCCCAGCTACGGCCACCATGTCGCAATCGTGCTGAGCGCGGCCGAAGGCAACCAGCTGTTCGTGCCGGAAGGGTTTGCCCACGGTTTTTGCACGCTCGAGCCGAACACCGAGGTGGTCTACAAGGTGAACCGCTACTACTCGGCCGAACACGACCGCGGGTTGGCCTGGAACGACCCTGAGTTGGGCATAGCCTGGCCGGTGTCGGAAGCAGAGGCGCTGTTATCCGATAAAGACCGGCGCCAGCCGGTATTGGCCGAGTTGCCGCGGCACTACCGCTACGAATAGGCTCGCGCCACCATGAAGCTTCTGGTGCTTGGCGCCGGCGGCCAGGTCGGGCACGAGTTGCGCCGCCTCGCCTGGCCGGCGGGCTACGATGTCGCCGCTTTCGGTCGCGACGGCGTCGACATTACGCAACGCGAGGCGGTGTTCGCTGCGGTGGCGCGCGAACGACCCGACATCGTCATCAACGCCGCGGCCTACACCGCGGTCGATCGCGCCGAGAGCGAGCCTGACATCGCCTGGGCCAGCAATTGCACAGGCCCGGCCAACCTCGCCGCTGCCTGCCATGACGCCGCGATCCCGCTCATTCACCTCTCGACCGATTACGTGTTCGACGGCAGCAAAACTGGCGCCTATCGCGAAGACGATCCGGTCAAACCGCTCGGAGTTTACGGCAGCAGCAAGGAGGCCGGCGACCGGGCCGTGCGCGCCGCCCTTGCCCACCATGTGATCCTGCGCACCGCCTGGGTCTACAGCGCGCACGGCCACAATTTCGTCAAGACGATGCTGCGGCTTGCTGGCGAGCGCCCGGTGTTGCGGGTCGTCGCCGACCAGATCGGCTCGCCGACTAGCGCCGCCGACATCGCCGCCGCGATCGGCGCCATCGTGCAACAGCTCAATGCCGGGAATAGCAGCTGGGGCACCTACCATTTCGCCGGCGGCGGGACGGTGACCTGGCACGGTTTCGCCGAGGCGATCTTCGAACTGGCATCTCCGTGGCGAGGGCCCTCACCGCGGGTCGAGACGATCGCTACCGCCGACTACGCGACCCCGGCGCGGCGCCCGGCGAATTCGGTGCTCGACTGCCGCCGGATCGGCGAGGTGTTCGGCATCGTGCCGCGGCCGTGGCGCGAGGCGCTCGCCGAGGTGATCCGCGAGCTGTACGAGACGGCGTGATTGGCCGAGGTCAGCCCATCGCGCGCTGCAGATTGGCGTCGAGCTTGTCGAGGAACTGGTTCGTCGTCAGCCAGGGGTGGTCGGCGCGAATGAGAATCGCGAGGTCGCGGGTCATGTCGCCGCCTTCGACCGTGTCGATGCACACCTTTTCCAATGCCTCGGAAAACCGCACGACGTCCGGCGCGTTGTCGAAGGTGCCGCGATAGCGCAGGCCGCGCGTCCAGGCGAAGATCGAGGCGATCGGGTTGGTCGAGGTCTCCTTGCCCTGCTGGTGCTGGCGATAGTGGCGGGTGACCGTGCCGTGCGCGGCCTCGGTCTCGACCGTCCTCGCGTCCGGGGTCAAGAGCACCGAGGTCATCATGCCGAGCGAGCCGAAACCCTGCGCCAGCGTGTCGGACTGCACGTCGCCGTCATAGTTCTTGCAGGCCCAGACAAACCCGCCATTCCACTTCAGCGCCAGCGCGACCATGTCGTCGATCAGGCGATGCTCGTAGGTCAGGTTGCGCTTCTTGAACTCGGCGGCGAACTCCTTGTCGAACACCTCCTGGAACAGATCCTTGAAGCGCCCGTCATAGGCCTTGAGGATCGTGTTCTTGGTCGACAGATAGAGGGGCCAGCCGCGCTGCAGGGCAAAGTTGAAGCAGGATTGAGCGAATCCCCTGATCGACTCGTCGAGATTGTACATCCCCATCGCGACACCGCCGGCCGGGAAATCGAAGACCTTGCGGGTGACCGGCTCGCCGCCGTCCTTCGGGGTGAAGGTCATCGTCAAGGACCCGGCGCCCGGCACGACGAAATCGGTCGCGGCGTACTGGTCGGCATAGGCATGGCGGCCGATCACGATCGGCTGCGTCCAGTTCGGCACCAGCCGCGGCACGTTCTTGCAGACAATCGGCTCGCGGAAGATCGTGCCGCCGATGATGTTGCGCAGGGTGCCGTTCGGTGACTTATACATACGCGTCAGGTGGAATTCCTCGACGCGCGCCTCGTCGGGTGTGATCCCGGCGCATTTGATGCCGACGCCATATTTCTTGATTGCGTTGGCCGCGTCGACGGTGACCTGGTCGTCGGTGGCGTCGCGCGCTTCCATGCCGAGATCGTAG
>JBGPTQ010000228.1:0-4485 GCA_041490725.1 Allostellaceae bacterium
ACACCGCCCCGGCAATCATGGCAGTTCGGCAGGATCTACACGCCCGACGATGCGTGGCTCGCCACGGCGCCGCCGGAGCCGATCCTCGATCCTGAGCTGCCGATCGTCGACCCGCACCACCATTTGTGGCTGCGCGGCGGCCACCCTTATCTGCTCGACGAATTGCTCGCCGATCTCAACACCGGCCACAATGTCGTCGCCACGGTGTTCGAGGAGTGCCGCTCGATGTATCGCGCGGACGGGCCGGTCGAGATGCGCGCGGTCGGCGAGACCGAGTTCGTCGCCGGCATCGCCGCGATGAGCGACAGCGGCAATTACGGCAAGACCCGCGTCGCGGCGGGCATCGTCGGGGCTGCCGATCTGACCCTCGGCGACCGGGTCGAGCCGGTATTGCTGGCGCAACTGCGCGCCGGCGGCGGGCGGTTCCGCGGCGTGCGCCACTCGGCCGGCTGGGACGGGGACCCGATCATCGGCAACAGCCGCCCCGACATGCAGCCGCATCTCTATGCGAGGCCGGATTTCCGCGCCGGGCTCGCGCGCCTCTCCGCGCTGGGGCTCAGCTTCGACGCCTGGCTCTATCACCCGCAGCTCGCCGATGCGGTCGACCTGGCGCGGGCCTTCCCGGCGACGCCGATCGTCATGGGGCATGTCGGCGGAGTGCTCGGCTACGGGCCCTATGCCGGCAAATCGGCCGAGATCCTGGCCGCGTGGAAGCATTCGATGAGCGAATTGGCGAAATGCCCCAATGTCGTCGTCAAGCTCGGCGGCATGATCAATCGCGGCGCCGCCTTCGATTTCCACGCCGCGCCCGCCGCGCCCTCGTCCGAAACGATGGCGCAGGTGTGGCGCCCCTATGTCGAGACCTGCATCGAGCTGTTCGGCGCCAAACGCTGCATGTTCGAGAGCAACTTCCCGGTCGACAAGATGGGCGTGGGCTATGCCGTGCTGTGGAACGCCTTCAAACGCATCGCATCAGGCGCCTCGCGCGACGAAAAGCTGGCCCTTTTCGGCGGCACCGCCGCGCGGGCCTATCGCCTGGGAGAAGTGGCATGACCCTCGCCGCCCATGATCACTCGCGCTGGGGTGCCGATGACCAGATCGGCGCCGGCAATTTGTTGACCGTCGAGCGCCGCCTCGCCGCGCTGCGCTCGGTCAATGACGGCCGCATCTACGATCTGAGCCACGAGATCGGCGCCAACGCGCCCTATCTGCTGCCGAACCAGACGCCGTTCCTGTTGTCGATCTGGGCGTCGTGGCGCGACTCGATCAAGCGTCGCCGGCGCGCCGGCGCGCGCAACGATGCCGGCACCAATCTCGAACGCGTTGAGCTGACCATGCACGTCGGAACCCATATCGACGCGCTCGGTCATTTCTCGATCGGCGACCGGCTCTACAACGGCCTCAGCGCCGCCGAGGTGGTGACCGATTGGGGGCTCGACAAGCTCGGCATCGAGCACGCGCCGGAGATGATCACCCGTGGCGTGCTGCTCGATCTGGCCGGGCTCGATGGCGGCCAGTTCCTCAATCCCGGCCGCGCGATCTCGCCCGATGATCTGGCGCGCGCGGCGGACGCCGCCGGGGTTGCGATCGCGCCGGGCGACATCGTCTTGATCCGCACCGGCTGGGGGCGGTTTTTCGGCGTCGACAATGCCCGCTATGTCGATGGCGAACCCGGCATCGACGTGCCGGCGGCGCGCTGGCTGACGGAGCGCGACGTCGTCGCGATCGGCTGCGACAACATGGCGGTCGAGGTGATGCCCAATCCCGACCGCGGCCTGATGCTGCCGGTGCATCAGCATGTCCTCGCCGAGGCCGGCGTCTATCTGATCGAGAATTTGGCGCTCGAGGAACTCGCGCGCGACCGGCTGACGGCCTTCTGCTTCATTCTGTTGGCGACCAAATTCAAGGGCGCCACCGGCTGCCCGGTGCGCCCGGTCGCGCTGGTTTAGAGCCGTCGTGTTCATCGAGATTGCTTTCCCCCGGAACGCCTGCAGAGCGGCCGACCGGGGGGAGCAATAATCTGTGCGACGCCTCCGCATCCCCTGCCGTAAGGCATTGGTGTCGGATTGACGGCTCAAGCTAGCGCGGCGGCGCGGCCGCGCATCGTCTATCTGTACCTGGGAATCGTCGTCGTCAGCTGGGCCGGCAACTGGCCGCTGATGAAGCTGGCGCTCGCCGACGCCGCGCCGCTTTCGTTCGTCCTGTTGCGCCTGGTCGGGACCCTCGCCCTCCTGGCCCCGGCCCTTCTGGCGCTGCGCGCGCCGCTCCTGCCGGTAGCGGGCGAGCGGCTCGGCCTGTTTTTCGTCGGACAGCTGCAGATCGCCGGGTTTCTGATCTTCAGCATCCTCGGCCTCGCAATCGTGCCGGCCGGGCGGGCCATCGTGCTCGCCTATACGATGCCGCTCTGGGCCATCCCCTTTGAGCTGTGGCTCGGCCCAGGGCGTGGCGACTCGGAGGGGTTGCGCCGCTTCCAGCTGGTCGGTGCGGCGGTCGGCTTTGCCGGACTCTTCCTGTTCATGAACCCGGCTCTCGTCGACTGGGGCGATCGGCGCGTCGTTGTCGGCAACGCGATGTTGCTGCTTGCGGCGATCTGCTGGGCGGGGGGCTCCATTCTCTACCGCCGGCGCATCTGGCATTCGACCTTCTGGACGCAAACCTTCTGGCAGCTCGCGGTCAGCACCGTGGTGATCGCCGTGATCGCCGCGATCGCGCTGCCGGGCGCCATTGGGCAGCCGGTTCATTGGTCGCCGGCTCTCGTTGCGATCCTCGCCTATAACTGGGTCGTCACGACGGCGCTCGGCTATTTCCTGTGGAACAAAATCCTCGCGATCATGCCGGCCGGGGTTGCCGGCCAGGTCATGGCGCTGACGCCGATCGGCGGTTTCCTGTTGTCGGCGGCGATCTTCGGCGGCGCGGTCACATCGGATGTCGTGGTCAGCATCGTGCTGATCGTCGCCGGCATCATCCTGACCCTGCGCGGCTGACGATGACATGCTTGCCTGGAGCTACCTTCGTTCAGGTAGAGTCACTCTCTCAACCCCTTGGCCGGGCTTGACCCACGGCTGTCCGGTTGAGTTTTGGTGGACAAGGGGCATGGCATTGATTCCACTCGGTGTTGGACGTTGGGGAACGTTCCGGACACAGAGGGGGCAATGCCATGCTGCATAAGAATAGCGTGTTTCATGATCTTCTAAAGCACCTGCCGTGGGCGGAATTTGAGCGTTTGGTGAAGGTGCACGGGGCGGATGCTCGGGTTCGCCGGCTGCCGACGAAAAGCCAGTTGATCGCGATGCTGTATGGCCAATTGGCCGGGGCGGCGAGCCTGCGCGACATCGTCGACGGGATGGCGAGCCAAAAGGCGCGGCTCTATCACCTGGGCGCCAAGCTGCCGAAGCGGTCGACCTTGTCGGATGCCAACGCGCTGCGGCCGAGTGCGCCGTTTGCCGAATTGCTGGCCCTGATGATCGCGCGCGCCCATCGCGGTCTGCGCCGCAGCCTGGCCGAGACGACCTATCTGATCGACGCGAGCGGGCTCAAGCTCGACAGCCGCAGCCTCGATTGGGCGCGGTTTTCGGAAGGCGTGTGCGGCGCCAAGATGCATGTGATCTATGACGCCGACGCCGATCAGCCGATCTATGCCGCGATTACCCCGGCTCGGGTCAACGCGGGCGAAGCCTCCTTCGCCCTGACATCACCGCCGCCCAGGCGATGCCGATCGAGCCGGGCGCCACCTATGTCTTTGATCTGGGCTATTATGACTACGCCTGGTGGAAGAAGCTCGACGACGCGGGCTGCCGCATCGTCACCCGGCTCAAATCCAATACGCCGCTGGCGGTGCTTGAAGAGTTGCCGGTCCCGCCGGACACCAACATCCTCTCCGACCGCATCGGCCACCTGCCCCGACGCCTCTCCAACAGCCGCGACAACCCCTTCCAGGACCCGGTGCGCGAGGTTCGCGTCAAGCTCGATACCGGCAAGGTGCTGCGCATCCTTTGCAACGATCTGGACGCCTCGGCCACCGAGATCGCCCTTCTCTACAAACGGCGCTGGGCAATCGAGCTGTTCTTCCGCTGGGTCAAGCAGACCCTCAAAATCCGCCGCTTCCTCGGCACCAGCGAAAATGCCGTGGCCATCCAGATCGCCGTTGCCCTGATCGCCTTCCTGCTGCTGCGATTGGCGCAAGCGGCACAGAAAACCATCACCAGCCCACTCGCCTTCGCCCGTCTCGTTCGCGCCAACCTGATGCACCGCAGGCGCCTCGATCGGCTTCTCGAAACCGAACCTCCACCAATACTCAACTCCGACCAGCTGGCGATCCAATGGAACCTCAGCTAAACCGGACAGCCGTGGGCCAAGCCCGGGCAAGGGGGTTTTTGTGGCGCCAATCCGGTGCAACCCCGGCTTTCGCCGGGGCAGGCTCGTATGTCTTTGACCTGGGCTATTACGACTACGCCTGGTGGAAGAAGCTCGATGACGCGGGCTGCC
>JBGPTQ010000229.1:0-4481 GCA_041490725.1 Allostellaceae bacterium
GACAAACGAGGACCGACACAATGGACAGCACCGTACAAGATCGCATCCGCCAGCAGATCACCGACGCGCCGGTCGTGCTCTTCATGAAAGGCACTCCGGTCTTTCCGCAATGCGGCTTCTCGGCGGCGGTCGTGCAGATCCTCAGCCATCTCGGGGTCAAGTTCAAAGGCATCGACGTCCTGGCCGACGCCTCGGTGCGCCAGGGCATCAAGGAGTTTTCGAACTGGCCGACGATCCCGCAGCTTTACGTCAAGGGCGAGTTCATCGGCGGCTGCGACATCATCCGCGAGATGTTCGACACCGGCGAATTGCAGCAGGTGCTCGAAGAAAAGGGCGTGCCGGTCCGGGCATAAGCTGTCGCGAAAATGTAGGGCGGGTGGAGCGACGCGTAACCCGCCACCCGTCAGACCCCGCGCGAATGTTGGTGGGTTGCGTTGCGCTCCACCCACCCTACGGCCAAGCGGGGCCTTGTGCCGGCGACGCCGTTCGCTATAGTGCGCGGCTTCCCCTTGCCGGCGCCGGGCCAATGACCCGAGCCGGCTCGACCCGGCCGGCCCCAATTGACCAAAATCATGGGCGCTCCGGGTCACCACAGCCACAAGGGATCGAGTTGCAATGCCACTTTACGAAAACGTGTTCATCGCGCGCCAGGACATTTCCGGCGCGCAGGCCGAGGCGCTGGCCGACAGCTTCACCCAGCTGATCGCCGAGCAGGGCGGCGAGGTCAAAAAACGCGAGAACTGGGGCCTGCGAAACCTTGCCTATCGCATGAACAAGAACCGCAAGGGCCACTATGTGCTGTTCAATATCGACGCCCCCGCGGCGGCGATCGCCGAACTCGAGCGGACGATGCGCATCAATGAGGACGTGGTGCGCTATCTGACCCTGCGGGTCGACAAGCTCGAAGAGGGTCCCTCGCCGATCATGCAGAGCCGCGGCAGCCGCGAGGACCGGCCGCGCCGCAGCGACCGCGACCGCTATGGCGAAGGCCGCGACGGTGGCGAGGCGCCCGCGCCCGCTCCCGCTCCCGCCATTGCGCCGGCCGAACCGGCCGAAAAGGTGGAGGCCTAAATGGAAAGCCAGACCGGAGCGGGGCCGGGTGCGGCCCGGGGCGGTGACCGCGGCGGTGACCGGGGCGGTGACCGCGGTGCCGCGGCAGCCCGCCGGCCGTTTTTTCGCCGGCGCAAATCCTGCCCATTCTCGGGCCCCAATGCGCCGAAGATCGACTACAAGGATGTGCGATTGCTGCAGCGCTTCGTCTCGGAGCGCGGCAAGATCGTGCCGAGCCGCATCACCGCGGTATCGACCCAGAAGCAGCGCGAGCTGGCGCGCGCCATCAAGCGGGCGCGCTTTCTCGGCCTGCTTCCCTATATGGTGAAGTAGGCGAGTCCCGCGCGCAGCGATAGCAAGCGACGATGGGCCGAGTGAAAACCGCCGCCGTCGCGGTTGCCTGCGGCAGTGTTGGAGCGTGCCTCTATCTCGCGGTGATGCTCGGCACGCCGGGCGGGCTGGTTCTCGTCTATATGACCCAGCTGCCGCTGTTCCTCGCCGGGCTATGGCTTGGCACCGGAGCGGCGGCGCTCGCCGGCCTGACCGGGTCGCTCGTCCTGTTGGCCGCGAGCGATTTCCTGGGTGCGGCGGTCTTTGCCGCGGTGAACGCGGTGCCGGTCGCGCTGCTCGTCCGCCAGGCGCTGCGGGCGCGCCGCCACGGCGACGGCACGGTCGTCTGGTACCCGCCGGGGTTGTTGACGGCGTGGCTGACGGGGCTCGCCTTGGCCGGGATCGCGGCGGCATTAGTGCTGCTCGGCGGTCCCGAGGGGTTGCAGTCGACGCTGCGCGGCGTGGTGGGCGAGGTGCTCGACCGTCTCGCCCGGGATCCTTTGCCGAACCGTGATCAGGCCGCCGGGCTGCTCGCCATGGTGATCCCCGGCATTGTCGCCGCTTCGTGGATGATCATGGTCATTGCCAATGCGGCGCTGGCGCAAGGGGTGCTCGCCCGCTTTGGCGCGAACTGGCGCCCATCGCCCGATCTGGCCGGGCTCGGCCTGCCGCTGTGGCTGCCGGTGGCGCTCGGGCTCGCGGCGGCGGCGGTGTTGTTTGGCGGGACGCTGCGTTTCGTCGGCATCAACATGCTGATCGCGCTCAGCGTGCCATTCTGTCTGGCGGGTCTGGCTGTCCTGCATGCGGCGGCGCGGCGGCTGTCGCACCCGGCGCTGGCGCTGGTCGGCTTTTATCTGGCGGCCGCGCTGTTCGGCTGGCCGTTCCTCGCAGTCGCCGTTCTGGGGCTGTTGGAGAGCTGGCTTGGGCTGCGCCACCGCCTTCTATCTCCAGGGAGTTAGCACAGATGGTTGATCTCATTCTATTGGAACGGGTCGACAAGCTCGGCCAGATGGGCCAGATCGTCAAAGTCAAGCCCGGCTTCGCGCGCAATTATCTGCTGCCGCAGAAAAAGGCGATGCGCGCGACCAAGGAGAACCTCGCCTATTTCGAGACGCAGCGCGGCCAGCTCGAAGCCAACAATTTGCATAGGAAGTCGGAAGCAGGCGATGTCGGAGCGACGCTCGAAGGGCTGAGCGTCGCGCTGATCCGGCAGGCCGGCGAAAGCGGCCAGCTCTATGGCTCGGTTGCCGCGCGCGACATTGCCGAGGCGGTGACGGCGGCCGGTTTCACCGTCGACAAGCGCCAGATCGTGCTCGACCGCCCGATCAAGACCCTCGGCCTGCACCGGCTCAGGGTCATGCTGCATCCCGAGGTTGCCGTCACGATCACGGCGAATGTCGCTCAGTCGGAAGAAGGGGCAAGGATGCAGGCAGCCGGCATCGATCCGCTGCGCGAGCGCGACGAAGAAGACAACGCAGCGCGCGCCGAGGCTCAGAGAGCGCGGGCCGAGGCCCAGGCAGAGGGCGAACGGCAGGGCTCTGCCCCAATCTAAAACCGCAGTCTCGGCGAAAGCCGGGACTGCGGTTCAGTTTGGGGCGGACCTGAATGTTCGGCTTCGCGCGCGGCGCTTGACGGCGGCCTGCCGCTCTGCGGATAATCACGCGATCCAAGGGGTGCCCCGAGAGAGGGGCTGAGAGACCGCTGGCCAAAAGAGTATGGCGCGCGGAAAACCCTTCGAACCTGATCCGGGTCGTGCCGGCGTAGGGACAGGAGCGCTTCGGCGAATGCCGTTTCCCACATCGCTATCGATCCGGGTCTTCGTGCAACCGGCGTAACGGAGACCGCCATGCCCGATTCCGCTCCACTATCCACCGCCGCGCTGACCGCGAAGGGTGCGGAGCCGCAGGTCACCACCGGCCCGTTCCCGTCCTCGCGCAAGATCCATATGCCGGGCCGCCGCCACCCCGAGATCCGGGTTGCGCTGCGCGAGATCGACCTGGAGCCGAGCGCGAACGAGCCGGCGATCCGCGTCTACGACACCTCGGGCGCCTATTCGGACCCGATGCAGACGACCGATATCCACAAGGGCCTCGCGGAATTGCGCCGGGCGTGGATCGTCGCGCGCGGCGATGTCGAAGAAACCGGCGGCCGCGAGATCAAGCCCGAGGATAATGGCCTCAGGCACGGCGAAGACAGCAATGTTCCGGTGTTCGACCGCGCCGCCCGCCGGGTGTTGCGCGCCAAGCCCGGAAAATCGGTGACCCAGCTCGCCTACGCCCGCGCCGGCATCATCACCCCCGAGATGGAATACGTCGCGATCCGCGAAAATCTCGGCCGCGAGCAAATCCACGCCGGGCCGCGCGACGGCGAGTCGTTCGGCGCCAGCATCCCCGATCACGTGACTCCGGAATTCGTGCGCGACGAGATCGCGCGCGGCCGCGCCATCATCCCCAACAACATCAACCACCCGGAAACCGAGCCGATGATCATCGGCCGCAACTTCCTGGTGAAGGTCAACGCCAATATCGGCAACTCGATCGTCACCTCCTCGGTCGCCGAGGAGGTCGACAAGCTGGTATGGGCGACGCGGTGGGGCGCCGATACGGTCATGGATTTGTCGACCGGGCGCAACATCCACACGATCCGCGAATGGATCGTGCGCAACTCGCCGGTGCCGATCGGCACGGTGCCGATCTACCAGGCCTTGGAAAAGGTCGGCGGCAAGGCCGAGGAGCTGACCTGGGAACTGTTCCGCGACACCTTGATCGAGCAGGCCGAGCAGGGGGTCGACTATTTCACGATCCATGCCGGCGTGCGCCTCGGCTATATCCACCTGACCGCGCCGCGGGTCACCGGCATCGTCTCGCGCGGCGGCTCGATCATGGCGAAATGGTGCCTGGCGCATCACCAGGAGAGCTTCCTCTATACCCATTTCCGCGAGATCAACGAGATCATGCGGGCCTATGACGTCAGCTATTCGTTGGGTGACGGCTTGCGCCCGGGCTCGAACGCCGACGCCAACGACCGCGCGCGATTCGCCGAACTCGAAACCCTCGGCGAGTTGACCAAGATCGCCTGGGAAGACGATGTCCAGGTGATGA
>JBGPTQ010000230.1:0-4458 GCA_041490725.1 Allostellaceae bacterium
CGCTCGATTGTATCGCACAGCAACTCGATCAGCGCGGCTTTCTCGGCGTCGTCGAGTTCAAGGGCGGTCATGTCCGTATCGTGTCCGCAACGCCGTGCGGGCCAGCGACGGGCAGGCCGCGGTCTTGAGCGATCCGGGCGGCGATCTGCCACGCCAGCGGTTCCGGGAACACGCCCAGCGTCTCAATGTTCTCGGCGGCCTGCCGGTGGTGATCTACGCGCGCGAGGGTGACCCAACACAGTTCGCCGGCGCTCGCAACGATGATGGCTTTCATGGCGGTCCTCCGCATCCGGCCGGGATTATGCCGGCGCGGCGCGGTGCCACTTATAGCCGGATGGGGCGACCGCGGACACGAGCGCGGACATCCCGCCGCCCGCATAGCCGAGCCGGACATAAGCCGGACACGGCGGTCACATTTAGGCAAAAAGCGATGATTTCCAAGCTTATCCACGCGATAGGAGGTCGCGAGATCGGTCATTGTTTGGCCGCTGGGCCTGGGCGCGGGGTGGGTGGGAGACCGAACAAACGACCCAGGCCAGAACTCGTTGCGGCTGCTTCCTTCCGGACCTGACCGGGTTGGCGAGGAGCCTGTCCGCCGCCGACCTCCCGCTGCACTATATCAGGTGCCGCCGAGCCTGCGGCAAGTATCGGGGCCGCACGCCGCGTGATAGCTTGCGCGGTCGAAACCGATCCGCGAGGAACCGATCATGGCCGCTTTGCTCCGTCATCTCGCCAAGCTCGACATTCCCGGCGGCGGCCAGGTCGTCGCCGAGGGGAATTACGCCTATGTCGGCCACATGCACCCGCCCGAAGGCACCTCGATCATCGACGTCGCCGACCCGCGCCGGCCGCGCATCGTCAGCCAGGTATCGCTCCCCGCGCACACCCATTCGCACAAGGTGCGGGTGCATGGCGACATCATGCTGGTCAACAACGAGCTGTTCCGCGCCGCGATGGGCGAGCGTCCGGACGATTTTTCAGGCGGCATCCGCATCTACGACATCGCCGACCGTTCGAAGCCGCGCCCGATCGGGCATTACAAATCGGGTGGCTCGCACCGCTTCGATTCGGACGGCGCCTATGCCTACATCTCCTCGGAGGAGGAGGGCTATGTCGGCGACATCGTCGTGATCCTCGACCTCGCCGACCCGACCCGGCCCGAGCCGATCGCGCGCTGGTGGATGCCCGGACAATGGGCGGCCGGCGGCGAGACCCCGAGCTGGCAAGGCCGCCGGCACCGCTGCCATCACCCGCTGCGCCGCGGCAACCGGCTCTATACCAGCTACTGGCATGGCGGCTTTGTGATCCTCGGCATCGACGACATCCGGCATCCGACCTACATCAGCGGCCTCGACTGGAGCCCGCCCTATCCGTGCCCGACCCATACCGTGCTGCCGATCCCGCACGAATTGATGGGCCGCAAGATCGCCGTCGTCACCGACGAGGAGGTGTCGGACCGGCTGACCCCGTCGCCCAACGCCTTCATGTGGATCGTCGACATCACCGACGAGAAGCATCCGGTGCCGGTCGCGACCTGGCGGGTGCCGCATGACGAGCCGTTCAACCGCGATTGCTGGTTCGGCGCGCACCAGCCGCAGGAGACCGTCGACGGCAACGTCATTCTGGTGACCTGGTTCGGCGGCGGGCTGCGCGCGGTGGATATCTCGAACCCCTATCGCCCCGAGGAGGTCGAGAGCTTCATGCCGACCCCCGGCGTGGGTCAGAAGATCGTGCAGAGCAACGACGTGTTCGTCGACAAGGCGCGCGGCCTGGTCTTCCTGCTCGACCGGCTCAACGGGCTCGACATTCTCGAATTTGGGGGGTGAGGGGGCACCGGCCGGGCTGTCTCAAGCTGTCCAGGAGCGCGCCCCCGCGCAGCGCCTTCGGACCTGCCCGCTTGCGCGCGAAAACGTCAATTGACAAGATTGACGGGTCGATAACCCTCCTCGGGAGAGGTCGATGACGAGCCCAACAGCACCGACCGATGCGCCGCGACTGAGCCGCAAGCTTTTGCGGCAATTGCCGCTGCTGGCGCTATTGCTCGCCGTAGCGGCGGTGGTGCTGCTGGCGTTGGGGCCACTCGGCTGGCGTGCCGGGTGGTGGCATTTCCGCATCGGGTTCTTCTACCTGATGCCGTGGTCCGCCTATTGCGGGCTGGCGGCGGTCGCGCTCGCAATCGTCGCGCTGGCGATCGGCTTTCGGGTCACACGCAAGCGGCACATTGCAATGGGTGTGGCGGCCTTCATCATCGGCGCGGTCATCGCCTATGTGCCGTGGCATTACGACCAGATGCGCGGCACCTTCCCGTCGATCCACGACATCACGACCGATTGGGACAACCCGCCGCAATTCCAGGCAATCCTGCCGCTGCGCCAGGCTGAAAGCGCCAATCCGGTGGCCTATGAAGGCGCCAAGGTCAGTGACCTGCAGCGCAAGGCCTATCCTGAGATCACCCCGCTGACACTCGAACTGGCGCCGGCGGACGCCTTCACCCGCGCGCTCGACGCGGCCCGGCAGATGGGCTGGACCATCGTCGCGACCGATCCCTCGGCGGGGCGGATCGAAGCCAGCCAGCGCAGCCGCTGGTTCGGCTTCACCGACGATGTCGTGATCCGCATCAGCGCAGCCGGCAGCGGCAGCCGGGTCGACCTGCGCTCGGTGTCGCGGGTCGGGCGCGGCGATTTCGGCGTCAATGCGGCGCGCGTCCGCTTCTATCTGGCGGCGTTGCGCGAGGCGTCGCAGAGCCGTTAGCCGGCGAGCTTTTTCAGGACCTCGTCGGCGAGCGGCAGCGACGCGGTCAGGCCCGGCGATTCGATGCCGTAAAGATTGACCAGGCCGGGGACGGTGTGTTCGGCGGGCCCCTGCACGACAAAATCGGCGGCCGGCTCGTCGGGTCCACTGATCTTCGGGCGAACCCCGGCATAGCCGGGCATCAGCGCGCCGTCGCGCAAGCCCGGCCAATAGCGCCGGACCGCGGCATAGAAGGCATCGCCGCGCCGCGGATCGACCGCGTAATCGACGCCCTCGATCCATTCGACATCGGGGCCGAAACGCGCCTGGCCGGCAAGATCGAGGGTGATGTGGACGCCGAGCCCGCCCGGCACCGGCACCGGGTAGATCAGATGGCGGAACGGCGTCTTGCCGCTCAGGGTGAAATAGACGCCGCGGCAGAAATAGGCCGGCGGGATGCTGTCGGGCGGTATCCCGTCGATGGCGCGGGCCAGCGCCGGCGCGTAGAGCCCGGCGGCATTGACGAGAAGGCGGCAACGGATGCTTGCCGGCTCGGCGCCGCCGACGGCGAGCTCGAACCCGTCGCCGCGCACCCGGCCCGACAGCACCGGCGAGCGCAACGCCAGAGCGGCACCGGCGGCCTCGGCCTCGGCCTGATAGGCGAGCATCAGCGCATGGCTGTCGATGATCCCGGTCGATGGCGACAACAGCGCCGTGACGCAGTGCAATTCGGGTTCGAGACGCTGGGCCTGCGACGCGCTCAACCATTCGAGATCGAGAACGCCATTGGCGCGCGCGGCCACTTCGATCTTTTCGACCCCCGGGATCTCGGCCTCGGTAGTGGCGACGATCAGCTTGCCGAGCGGCGCATGGGCTACCCCGTGTTCGCGGCAATACGCATAGAGACGCTCGCGTCCGGCGACGCAGCTCATCGCCTTCAAACTGCCGGCCGGATAGTAGAGGCCGCCATGGATGACCTCGCTGTTGCGCGAGGATGTCTCGACCCCGATCGTGTCGGCGCGCTCGAGGATTATGACCTCATGTCCGGCCAGCGCCAGGGCCCGCGCCGCCGCCAGGCCGATCACCCCGGCCCCGACGACGACCGCTTCGACCTCGTCCACTCTCCTCTCCCCGCTGGAGCTCCGGTTGCCGCGGCATGTTGGCCAAACCGGCAGCGCTGGCAAGGGCGCTTGTCGCCGCGGTCGCGTGATGACAGCCGCCTCGGCCGGTATCATATTCCGGCGATGACGACATTTCTCACGATCCTCCTCGTGCTCGCCATGCTCGGCGTGCTGGGCGTCCTCGGCATGGGGGTGGCGACGATGATCCGCGGTGGCAACCCGCGGCTGTCGAACAGACTGATGCAGGGACGCGTGGTCATGCAGGGCGTGGCGCTCCTGGTGCTCGTGCTGTTGATGCTGCTGGCCGGCCACCGCTGACCACGATGGTGCGCCTCACCCGGATCTATACGCGCGGCGGCGACAAAGGCGAGACCTCGCTCGGCGACGGCAGCCGGGTGCCAAAGCACGCGCTGCGCGTCGAGGCCTACGGCACGGTCGACGAGGCCAATGCCGCGATCGGCCTGGCGCGGCTCCATACGGAGGGCGAGGAAGATGCGATGCTGGCGCGCATCCAGAACGATCTGTTCGATCTCGGCGCCGATTTGTGCACGCCCGAAGACGGCAAGCGCACGGCCGGGGCATTGCGCATCGTCGCGGCGCAGGTCGC
>JBGPTQ010000231.1:0-4455 GCA_041490725.1 Allostellaceae bacterium
CCCCGCGGCTCCCGCAACCTGCCGACCGGGCTCGGCCTCTCGCAATCGGTGCTCGGCCGCATCAATGCCGGCCCGGTCATGCCCGATCGCGACGCACGCCCGATCCGCTACGCGCCGACCAATATCGGCCCCTATCTCAACGGCACCGCCGCCGCGTCAGGTGTCAACCTAGTGCCGATCTAGCCGCAACCGGCGGAGACCGCGCTAACCACGGAAAGAAAGCATCATGAGCGATGAACTGCCGACCGCCACCCGGGTGTCCGATCCCGGCATCCGCGCGCTCTATCGCCTGGAAAACCGCTGGCAGGCCTGGCTCGATGTCGAGGCCGCGCTGGCCAGGGCGCAGGCCGAGCTCGGCATCATCCCGGCCGAGGCGGCCGAGGCGATTGCCGGCGCGGCGCATTACGAGCTGTTGGATCGCGCGCGCATCGACGAGGGGTTTGCCCGCACCGGCCACACGATCGTGCCGCTGGTCTGGGAGCTGAGCCGGGTCGTCGGCGAGATGCATGGCGGCTGGGTGCATTGGGGCGCGACGACGCAGAACATCACCCAGACCGGCGACCTTCTGGTGTTGCGCCAGGCGCACCGCGTGTTCCTGCGCCTGATTGCCGAGGCGCTCGGCGCCGCCGCCGATCTCGCCGAGCGCGGCGCCGACATGCCGATCGCGGGGCGCACCCATGGCCAGCATGCCGTGCCGGCGACCTTTGGCTACAAGGCGGCGGTGTGGATCGACGAGCTGCTGCGCCATGTCGAGCGACTCAACCAGGCGGCGCCGCGCCTCTTTGTCGCGATGCTCGGCGGCGGCGCCGGCACCTATGCTTCGCTCGGCAAGATGGGGCCGCCGGTGCAGCAAGGCATCGCCCGCCAGCTCGGCTTCGGCTCGATGCGCGTGCCGGCGCGCACGATCGGCGACCACCTCGCCGAAAACATCTGCCTATTGGGCCTGCTCGCGGCGACCTGCGGTAAGATCGGCCGCGAGATCTATACCTTGATGAAGACCGAGTTCGGCGAGGTCGAGGAGCCGGTGCCGCCGGGCACGGTCGGCAGCTCGACGATGCCGCAAAAGCGCAACCCGAAACTCTGCCAGGACATCATCGCCGCCGCGGCCGAGATCCGCAGCACCGTGCCGATCGCCCTCGAAGCGATGATGACCGAGCATGAGGCCGACCGTACCACCAGCGTGATGATGGACGCCGCCGAGGCGCGCGCCGGGGTCGCCACCGGCGACATGCTGAGCCGCCTCGTCGAGGTGCTGCGGGGCTTGCGCCTCGATCCCCAGCGGATGCGCGCCAACCTCGACCTCGGCGGCGGCCTCATTATGGCCGAGGCGGTGATGCTCGATCTCGGCAAGACGATCGGCCGCCAGCACGCGCATGACGTGGTGTACGACGCGGCGCAGGCCGCGGCCGTCGAGCACAAATCCTTTGCGGATCTCCTTGCGGCCGACAAGCGGGTGACCGCGCATCTCGACGCCAAGGCGATCGCCGCCCTGCTCGACCCGACCGCCTATACCGGGCTGTGCGCCGAAATGGCGCGCGACGGAGCGCAACGGGCGCGCCAGGCGGCGGCAGAGATCCGCCGCAAATAACCGTCGGGCGGAAGAGCGCAGCGTATTCCGCCAATTTATTGTCGTGGCCGACGGCGGCGGAATGCGCTGGGGTTGTCGCTAGCGCCATGCACCCCATATTTATAGAGGCAATATTGCGATTGAAACATGACCGATGAATTTCCCCAATTCCCTGCTGACGCAAAAAATTCCCTGCGAGGCGCGCAAAATTCCCTGCGAGGCGCGCAAAATTCCCTGCGAGGCGCGCAAAATTCCCTGCGCCATGCAAAAAAATTCCCTGCCGATGCAGCACCGCCCGCGATAAAATCGTGGAAATCCCGTCGGTTACCAACATCGCGGAAAAAATTTCCCTGCTGGCAGGGAATTTGCCGCGCGCGCCTGGCCGACACGCTCGCCGCAAACCCCATGGGCTGCGAGATTGCCCCGGGGTGGCGTCGCCCCCTAGGATCGCGGTTTCGGACGACGCGAGCGGGGGGTGCGTCATGCAATTCGGGGCTTCGATCTTTTTCACCGAATATTCGATCACGCCGGCCGAACTGGCGGTGGCGCTGGAGGAGCGCGGCTTCGACTCGTTGTGGGTGGCCGAGCACTCGCACATCCCGGTAAACCGCCGCTTCACATTGCCGGGCACCATGGAGCTGACCCAGCAGTACTACGATGTGATGGACCCGTTCGTCACGCTGACGGCCGCCGCGGCAGTCACCAAGCGGCTCAAGCTCGCCACCGCGATCTGCCTGGTTATCCAACGCGATACGATCCAAACCGCCAAATCGGTCGCCTCGCTCGATCAGGTGTCGGGCGGGCGCTTCATCTTCGGCATCGGCGGCGGCTGGAATGCCGAGGAGATGGAAGACCATGGCACCGTCTACGCCACCCGCTTCCAAAAGATGCGCGAGCAGATCGAGGCGATGCAGCAGATCTGGACCCGGGACATTGCGGAGTATCATGGCGAGATCGTCGATTTTCCGCCGATGATCAGCCGGCCCAAGCCGGTGCAGAAGCCGCATCCGCCGGTTATCGTCGGCGGGGCCTTCCGCCACGCCGCGCGCCGTGCGATCCGCTACGGCGACGGGCTGCTGCCTCAGGGCCCCGCCGCCGGGTCCGGCAGCCCGGAAGACTACATGCCGCGTTTGCGCCAGATGGCGCAGGAGGCCGGCCGCGATCCACAATCCCTGCCGGTGACGATCGGCGGGGCCCCGGAAGACCCGGAATTGCTTCGCCGCTACCAGGGTCTCGGCGTCGCCCGCGTCACGGTGCGCCTACCGGCGGCCAGGGCGGATGAAATCCTGCCGATATTGGACCGCTGGGCGGCGCTGATCCGCCAGATCGGCGCGTGATCAGCCGAGATAGGCCCCTCCGTTGACGTGCACGCACTGGCCGGTGATGAAGCCGCCCGCATCGGAGGCGAGAAACACTGCGGCGCGGGCGATCTCCTCCGGCTCGGCCATCCGTCCGAGCGGGATCGCGTGGCCGGCCGCGGCGATCTCCTCCTCGCTGCTGCCATAGCGCGGCTGGGCGGTGTCGGTGAGGCCGGGGGCGATCGCGTTGACCCGGATCCGGTAGGGCGCCAACTCCAGCGCCATCTGGCGGGTCATCGACAGGACGCCGCCCTTGCTCGCGCAGTAATGCACCCCGCGCGGCGAGCCGCGATAGGCCGCCCCCGAGGTCAGATTGATGATCGATCCCCGGCGCCCGGCGGCCACCATCGCCTTCGCCACGGCCTGGGCGCAGAAGCACGAGCCCTTGAGGTTGACGTCGAGCACGTAGTCCCAGTCGTTTTCCCCCATTTCGAGAAACGGCACGCGCGGGAACACGCCGGCGTTGTTGACGAGGATGTCGACCGGCCCGAGCCCCTGCTCGACCGAGGCGACCATCGCCGTGACGGCATCGATCCGCGCGACATCCGCCTGGACCAGCAGCGCGCGGCGTCCCGCCGCCCGGACACCGTCGGCGACGCGCTGGGCGGCCGGCTCGTCATCGAGCCAGTTGATCGCGACATCGGCCCCCGCGGCGGCGAATTCGAGCGCCATCGCGCGCCCGATCCCCTGCTGCGCCCCGGTCACCAGAACAACCTTGCCCGCGCATGACATGTCGAGACCCTCCCCTCGCCGGCTACTCGGCCGGTGCGACGGCCAGCTCGGGGCGAGCGACCCGCAGCACCAAGAGCGAGGCCAACAGGCAGGCGAGCCCGCTGGTCACGAAGGCGAGGAAATAGTCGCCGGTCGCGCTGCGCACCGCGCCGGCGCCGAAGGCGGCGAGCGCGCCGCCGAGCTGATGGCCGGCAAAGATCCACGCGATGACGACCGGCGTATCCTTGCGGCCGAATACCTCGTTGGTCAGCGCGAAGGTCGCCGGCCCGGTCGCGACCCAATCGAGGCCGTAGAAGATCGAGAACAGCGACAGGCTCACGACGTCGAACTGGGTGAACGGCACCGCGATCAGTGACAGCCCGCGCAACGAATAATACCAGAACAGCAGCACGCGCGGGTTATAGCGGTCGCATAGCCAGCCCGAGGCGGCGGAGCCGATCAGGCTGAACACGCCGAGCGCGGCCAGCACCCAGGCGCCATTCACCTGCGAGATGCCGCGATCGGAGCAATAGGCGATCAGGTGGGTGTTGATCAGCCCGTTGGTCGAAAAGCCGCACACCCCAAAGCTCAAGGTCAACAGCCAGAAGTCGAGCGAATGCCCGGCTCGGTAGAGCACCGTCATCGCGATCGAGAACGGGTTGCCTGCAAGCGGCTGCGGACGCAACACCGCTTCCGACCCGTAGGGCCCGATCCCGATATGCGCTGGCGATTCCGGGAGCAACAGGGCAACCACCGGCACCATGATTGCGACCGACAGGGTCGCCGCGACCGCCACCCCCTGCCAGCCAAAGCGCTCCG
>JBGPTQ010000232.1:0-4446 GCA_041490725.1 Allostellaceae bacterium
CGCCGGCTCAGCTCCTGCCAGAACTGGCGCAGCCGAAAAATGCGCTCATGCGGCAGGTTGCCGGCGATGATCGCGGCGTTGACCGCGCCGATCGCGGTGCCGGCGATCCAGTTGGGCCGGACGCCGCAATTCTCGAGCGCGGCATAGGCGCCCGCCTGGTAGGCGCCGAGCGCGCTGCCGCCCGACAGCACCAGCGCGATCCGGTCGAAACGGGCCAAACTCTTGTCGGATCGCGTGCGCGCCAAACTCCGCTCCCTGCGACATGCCGACAACAAGCCGCGGCGGCATTGGTTCACCGATCCGCGAGGCTCGGGCAGCGCCGGCCGACCCGCCCGCAAAACCCATCATAAGGGGTCGAAACCCGGCGTCCAGTACCGAAACGAGGCCTCGTTTGCGAAGGGCTTAGCGGGCACTGTCTCGAGAAAGACGGCAATGGCGCGGCGATCCTCTTCGGTCAGCCGGGCGGTGTTCTTGACGACCTCGCGCATGGCACCGCTGACGAAATCGAAATCCGGCGTGTGTCCGTCCGTCAACACGCCGACGATGTCGTTCTCGTTCCAATTGCCGATGCCGGTCTCTTTGTCCTGGGTGATGTTGGGTACCTTCTTGCCATCCGGGCCGTCGCGCGTGCCGGCGAGAAAGCCGGTCGGATCGGACGCGCCCAACAAGTTGCGCGGTGTGTGGCATTCGCCGCAATGGGCGAGCGCGGTAACCAGGTAAGCCCCGCGATTGTAAGCGGCGGTGCGCTCGGGCGCCGGCCGGAAGGGGCCCGAATTGAAAAACAGCAGCTTCCAGCCGGTTTGCAGGAAGCGCCACGACAACGGAAAAGCCAAATCGTGCGTCCGGTTGGATTGCCGTACCGCGGGCTGGGTAAAGAGATAAGCCTTTATCGCCAGTGCATCGTCATCGGTGATGCCGGTGAAGCTCGGATAGGGGAATACCGGGAAATAATTGGCGCCGTCGGGCCGCACTCCCTCGCGCAACGCCCGCAGGAATTGTCGATCGGTCCACTGGCCGATACCGGTCTGCGGATCGGGGGTGATGTTCGGGCTGTAAAAATTTCCGAATGGGGTTGCCAGCGCCAGCCCGCCGGCATAGGGCTGGCCGCCATGCGCGCGGTCGGTATGGCAATCATCGCAGCCCGCCGCCGCCGCGAGATAGGCGCCGCGCGCCGCCGCGTCCTCTGCGGCAATCGCCGGCCCTCCTGCGAGCAGGAAGGCGGCTGCAAGCGCCGCCCTTACTGTTCCTTCGCCCGGAAGGTGTCGTGGCATCCGGAGCAGAAGCCGATTTCCTTGAACAGCGTCTCGACCTTTGCCTTGTCACCACTCTTGACCGCCGTGTCGAGCGTGGCGATCTGGCCGATGACGGTCTTGTCGGCCGCCAGGAATTTGTCGTGGTCAGCCCAAATTTCCGGCTTGGCCCGCGTTTTTACCGACACCTCGCCGACTCCGGTTCCTGGCGGAAACCAATCCGGAACCTTTGGGAGCGACTTCGTCAAGGAGTCGACAGCGGCCGTTGCGGCTGCCTGATCGCCTTTACCCTGGAAATAGTTTCTGACAGCGACCATGTCGCGGCCTTGCTGCTTCATCGATTCCTGGCGCTCGGTGACGATCTTGTCTTTGTCCTGCGCCAAGGCCGCACCAGCGTCGACCCCAGTGATCGCGAGCACCGTGCCGAGCACGAGCAGCTTTAACGATGACCGCATAACCCCCCCTTTCGCCCGCGACTTCCCCGGTTGTGTTAGCGGGCGTCCTAGATTAGGGCACCGTCAACGGAAAGCAACCGGGATGCCCGCCGCTCACCGTCACGTGATCGGCACCTCGATATGCGTCTTGAAGCCGGGCCGCTCGCGTAGGCGGTCGTACCAGGCGCGCAGCTTGGGCAGCGCCGGCCGCTCGATCGGAAAGGTGAACCAGCGATAGATCTGCGTACCGAGAACGATCTCGGCGAGGGTCAGCTCGGCGCCGGCGAGATAGGGCCGATCCTTGACTGCATCATCGACGATGGTCCAGGCGGTGAGCGCGCGGCGCCGCGCCGCCTCGATGGCGGCAGCGTCGCGTGCCTCGGGCTTGCTGCGGATCAGCCCGAACAACAGTTGACCCATCGGGCCGCCGACCACCGACAATTGCCAATCCATCCAGCGCTCGACATGGGTGCGGGCACCGGGATCGCGCGGGTAAAGGCGCTCGCCATTGCGGGTCGCGGCCAGATAACGGCAGATCGTGTTCGATTCCCACATCACCAGATCGCCGTCAATGACCGTGGGCACGAGGCCGTTGGGGTTGAGCTTCAAATATTCGGGATCGCGATTGCCGCCGAAGGGCCCGCCGTGATCGACCCTTTCAAACGGGAGGCTCAGCTCGGCGCAGCACCACAGCACCTTCTGCACGTTAGACGAGCTTGCGCGTCCCCAAATTTTCAGCATCGCCGGCATCCTTTCGAATCGGTCATCATGGAGCCTCAGATTTTTGGCGAGCGCAACCACCCCGGTTTTATCACCCCGGGCCAATCCCGGTGTATTCTCGCTCGCGAATTTTCGGTCCCTATCGCGATAGGATCCGCATGAACCGCCTCGCCATACCCCTTCTCATTCTCGTGCTCGCCCCCGCCGCGGCCCGGGCGAGCCAGCAAGGCGTCACGGTAATGAAGAACTGGAAGACAATGGATCAGTGCACGAAAGAGGCACAGGCCGCGTTTCCCGATTTCACCGCCGAATCCAATGCCAAGCGCGCGGCCAAGGAAAAGGAATGCCTGGCGGGGAAAAATCTGCCGCCGCGCGAGCCGCTCTCCCCGGGACGGTGAGGCGCTAGCCGCTCTCTCTTTACCTCATGCTTGGGCAATGATCCGGCAAGCTTTACTGATCGCCTTTGCCGCGTCCGCGGCATCCCCAGGCCTTGCGGCGCCGTCCGCCCAAGCCGAGGGCGAGCACGGCATGGTCGTCAGCGCCCAGCACGAGGCCAGCACGGTCGGGCTTCGCATTCTCGCCGACGGCGGCAACGCAGTCGACGCGGCTGTCGCGGTCGGCTATGCGCTGGCCGTGGTCGATCCGTGCTGCGGCAATATCGGCGGCGGCGGGTTCATGCTGATCCACCGCGCCGATGGAAGCGATGTCGTCATCAATTTTCGCGAGACCGCGCCGCGCGCGGCGACCCCGGGCATGTTCCTCGATGCGGCCGGCGCGGTCATCCGCGAGGCGAGCCTTGACGGCTATCGCGCCGCCGGCGTGCCGGGCACGGTGATGGGCCTCGACCGCGCCCTTTCCGCTTACGGCCGCCTCGGCCGGGGCGCCGTGATGGCGCCGGCGATCGCGCTCGCCCGCGACGGCTTTGTGCTCGGGCAAGCGGACGCCGCCATTATCGGGGCGAGGGCGGCCCGATTGGCGGCCGATCCCACCGCGGCCGCAATCTTCCTGCGCGCCGACGGCACCCCTTACCGCCCGGGCGACCGCCTCGTTCAATCCGACCTTGCGGCTGACTTGGCGCTGATCGCGGAGCAGGGGCCCGATGCGTTTTATCGCGGCCCGATTGCCGCCTCGGTCGCGACGGCAGCGGCCGCGCATGGCGGGCTCCTGACCGCGCAGGATTTCGCCGATTACAGGGTCACCGAGGCCGCGCCGGTGAGCTGCCCCTATCGCGGCTATCTGGTCCTCTCCGCGCCGCCGCCGAGTGCCGGCGGCATCATTCTATGCGAGATGCTCAACGTGCTGTCCGGCTGGGACCTCAGGGAGGCCGGGTTTGCCTCGCCCCGCTCGCTCCATCTGATGGCCGAGGCGATGCGCCATGCCTATGTCGATCGCAACACCGCGCTCGGCGACCCGGAATTTGTCGCCGACCCGCGGGCGCGGCTGTTGTCGCCCGGCCACGCCGCTGCGATCCGCGCCGCGATCGATCCGGAGAAGGCGACTCCCTCGGCCGCGCTCGGCCCCGGCATCCCGCCGCACGAACCGGCCGAGACCACGCATTATTCGGTCGTCGATGGCGACGGAAATGCCGTCGCGGTCACTTACACGCTGAACGGCAGCTTTGGCTCGGGGGTGGTGGCGCCGGGCACCGGCTTTCTGCTCAACAATGAAATGGACGATTTCACCGTAAAACCCGGCGCCCCTAATCTGTTCGGTCTGGTGCAAGGCACGGCGAACGCGATCGCGCCCGGCAAGCGGCCGCTGTCGTCGATGAGCCCGACCATCGTCGAAAAGGACGGAAGGCCGGTTTTCGTCCTCGGCAGCCCCGGCGGCCCGCGCATCACCACCGCGGTGCTCGAGACCGTGACGAACATCGTCGATTTCGGCTTGTCGCCGGCGGACGCGGTGGCGGCGCCGCGCTTTCATCATCAATGGCTGCCGGATACGCTCTACTACGAGCGCGGCGGCTTTGCTCCGGCCATCCTCGCCGCGCTCACCGAGCGCGGCTATCGGCTCACCGAACAATCGCCCTGGGGCGCGGTCGA
>JBGPTQ010000233.1:0-4435 GCA_041490725.1 Allostellaceae bacterium
GCGCTGAGACACCAGTTCGATGACAGCCTGTGCGATGTCGGGCGGAGTGACCGGGTAGCCCGCGGTGTAGGTGACGAGCACGTTCTGCGCGCGCCGGGTGAAGACATAGCCGCGCAAGGCCAGTTCGGTCGGGCTGAACACATACCCCGCGCCATAGCCGCCATCGGTCGGAGAGGGTGGTATTCCCAGGCCATCGATCGACAATGACAAGACCGCGGTGACCGGGATGTTAGCGAAGGCGAGGCGCTGGCCGCCGGTGCCGTCGCGCACCTCCTGCCAATCACTGGGCGCGATGTGGCGGTCGAGCCAGCTTTGGACAAACTGGCTGGCCGCGGTAATCAGGCGCGCCAGCAATGTGTCATCAGTATCCGGAAAAGCGTCCTGTCCGGTCTGCAGCCAGGCTTTGACATCGGCAAGAGTGGTGAGATCGCCAAACGCCATTTGTCGGGCACTCCGAAGCGATAAAGAAACTTACAAGAAACGCTTTAACGCAGATGCCGCGGAGGAATGCGTAAAGGACGCGATGGCGACTCAGTGGCTGCGCCGTCTTCGCGTCCTCCGCGAAACCCTTGCGTCCTTTGCGTTGAAGTCCTTTTTACCCGTTACCGATATTGCTGATGACTCCCACCGCGAACGGCGCGTAGATCGCCAGGACCTCTTCGGCGTAGACGCCGGCCTGGCGCTGCCGGGTTACTACCGGCCAGTCGATCTGGTAGTAGTCCTGCCGGGTCTTGACCTCGGCGACGTTCGGCACCTCGTTCGACTGGTACTGAACCGGCAGGTGCTCGGCCCAGCCGATGATCGTGCCGGGCGGCACCCGCGGGTGAATGCGGATCGGAATGCGCAGACCGCCATTCATGGTAAACGGATTGAAGTAGAACGACACCGCGCCCGCCGCCGCCAGGTTGTACGGGTTGCCGTCGGCGCCGACCTCATAGCGCAACAATGGCCCGGAAGCGTTGGACAGCACCTTGCTGGTGATGTTCTTCAGCTCCTGAACATTGACGTAGAGCACGGTCGGCGACACCTGGTAGAGGTTCCACATCTGCTGGAACATCGTGTCGATCTCGACGACCGAGCCACGGCCCGACGCGGTCAGCGGCGTGCCGGTCCCGGCGCTGCCGGTCGGCAGGACGCTGACATAGGCGTTCGAGCCCGATTTCAACGCGGTGGTGAGGAGCCCGTCATAGGCGTAGCTCGGATTGGCCGAATTGTCGGCGGTCACTGCCGACACCGCCTGCTGGCCGCCGGTCAGCGGCGCCGCGAAGCTGGCGCTGTTGATCGTGGTGATCGCCTGCAAGGTCTCGGCGCTGGCGGCACCGACAAACCAGGCATAGGCGACCGCGCCCTGGAGCGCGGTAACGCTGGCGAACAGCGTCTGGCCCAAGGTTACCGCCTGGGTCGCATTCGTGCTCTTGTTGGACGAGCCGCCCGACAACACGAAGGTCTTGCCGTCGGCGCCGGTGATGGTTTTGGTGGTGGCAATGCCGGTTGAAAGGCTCGAGTTCTGGTAGCCTTCGAGCGTCAACCCGACGACGATGACGGAATAGGTCAAGGTTGGCAGCGTCGCCCCCGAACCCGAGGCCGACAGCACCGCCGCCGCCGGGGTGCCCAGCTGCAGGGAGGCGTTGCCGGCGAGGATCGCCATCTCCTCCTTCAGCATCAGTTTCTGCAGCAGGCGGAATGTCATGCGCGCCTGAATGTCTTCGAAATGGCGGCCGGCGCTGATCGCTTCGTAGGTCGCGGCGTCTTCCTCGCCGATCGTCACATAGGCCGCCGATTTGGAGGCGGTCGAATACGACATCTGGCCCGAGCGCTGGCCTTCCGGAACCCAGCCCATCGAGTCGAAGCCGGAGCCGGTCAGCGCGGTCACCTGGCGCCAGTTGGTCGCGGTCCCTGTGCCGCCGCCGACCCGCGGTATTCCGTTGCGGATCGGCGTCACGACGGGATAGAGGTTTTTCGCCGGCGCTTGCAGGTCAAAGGCAACAAGGCCGGTGCCGCTGGTAATCGATTTGGTGATCCGGTCGTCGGGCGTGCGCAACGCGCCCTTTACCAGATCGAGCGTGTCCTGGGTCGGGTTCATCGGTGTGTCCTTCCGCTCGGGCATCAAAAAACCCGGCACCCCCTCCCTTCCCTCCCCCGCACGCGGGGGAGGGTTAGGGTGGGGGCCGGGTCTGGGTTAGGGGTTCAGGCCGCGGGCGCTATCGCGTCGCAAATCCTGCGGGTCGACCAAAGGGAGCTATCGGGTTGGCGTGCGCCGCCTTGATCAAGGTCAGGGTCCGTTCCTCGTCGCTCATTCGCGCGAGCGCGGCGACGACGTCCTCGGTGGCCGTCCTCTCGCCGCCGCCATCCTCCCGCTTCGAGATTCCCGCGAATCCGCGCGCGACGGTCTGCGGCGGCAGCGGCGTGCGGGCGATCTCCTCGACTCGTTTTTGCAGTGCATCTAGGCGCGGCACGATCTCGCCGGCGAGCTTGGCAAGGCCGCTAGCGAAGGGCGCGAAATCCGGCCGGCGCGCCTTGCGCAGATTGTCGGCGATGGCCAGCGCGGCCAGCCCGGCCTGAGCCGGTCGGTCGCTGCCAGCGACCAGCTCGGCGCTTTCCTCGGCGACCAGCGATTGGAGGAAATCGCACAATTCGGCAATGATCCCTTGCAGCCGTTGCGCCAGAGGGGAGTCGTCCGCTACCATCGCCGCCTCGATCGCGATGCGGTCGTTGAGCTCTTCGAGATCAAGGATGATTTGCGCCAGACCGCCGACCTCAGCCAGGCTCTTGCGCGCCGTGTCGGCCGCGCGGCCGTGCTCGATCGCGGTCGCCGGCGGCCCGTCGCGATCGATCTTCGCCTGCCAGGCGGCGACGATCTGCGCCTTGATGCGCTCGATCTGTCCCGCTGTGTAGCGGCGCGCGTTGCCGGGCTGGTGAATAAAGGCCCAGGCGGCGCGGATATGGTGCTCGGTATCGATCGGGTAGCGCTTCCGGCCGTCCGGCCGATAGCCGGGATCGGCATAATCAACGCTGCCATAGGGGTCGCCGCCGCCGCTCTCGGCCGCATTCTTATTATGGTCGCCTGCCGTTGGTGCGGCGGCCGCGTCATGCCCTTCGAGGCAGCGCACCGCCTCCGCCTTCACGAGATGGCGGTGACCGGCAACCCCGCAATCCCAGATCTGCACGGGTGCGCCGGTTGTCGCCGCAATAGTGGCCATACTGCCTCCTGTTGCCGGGCCGGTGGAAAGTTTCCAGCAATCGAATACCGCCTCGGGGTTGGCCGGGCGGTCGACCACCGAGATTTCGGTCAGGCGAAGAGCGGTGATCAGCCGCCGGTCGGCGGGATCACGGGCGGTCACCCTGCCGCCTATCGAGAAACCCTTGTAGACGCCTTCGACCACCTTCTGCCAGGCATCGCCGTCGACGATCTTGGCGCCGAGATAGAGGCCCTTATCGTCGACTGCGGCTTCCGTGGCGACGCCGACCGCCGAGGGCTGGTGCATTTCGCGGATATTGGCGAAGCGCATGTAGTCGTCGAGCGCCGCGGTCAACGCGTCTCGCGTGACGGTCTCGCCCTGGTCGTCCTCGGCCTCGGTCGAGGCGTAGCCCCACACCATCCGCTGCTCGGCATCGACCTTGGCGATCGGCCAGTAAAAGCGCATCGGAAAATCTCCCCGGTTCGTGCCGTCTACGAAATACGCCATACAGCGAGGTCCGCCCGCTCGATATGGCCGGCGGTCCTGCCTCCCCTGCCTCGCAATTCACCGTCCATTTGGCCCCGTCACAATTCAGCGGCGGTGATCGAGACATTCTCGATTGATGCGGTTCCCCCGGTCACCGCGGCCAGGGTTACATCGAGCCAGTAGGCGGTGCCGATGACGAGGCCGGTGACGACGCAGTTGACCGAGAACGGCACCTTGCCGGCGGTCGTCGCGGCGATATAGATCGGCCGGGCGCCGCATTGCGTGCCGGTGATCGCGGCGGTGTTGACCGGGGCGGTGCCGGTGCCGTAGCTCGCCTGCACCTTGCCGCCGTCGGCAATCGCCGTGACGTTGAAGATGTCGCCCGAGATGGTCAGCGTAATCGTGCCGGTGAGCGCCGGGGTGATCGATCCGGCAAGGCCCATCATCAGCCCGGTGGTGTTGCTCGTGCCGGTCGGGTTGCCCGGCTGCGCCTGGGCGGTGGCGCGGGTGGCGCAGAGGCTGAGATTGTTGCTGCCTTTGCAGGTAAGACTTTGACCGCTCCCTGACGAGGTCGGTAGATTGGGAACGCTGAGCTGTGTCCCTAAGAACCGGGTGAACGCGGCGCCTCCCACGCCATCCTGCGACATCAACCCCGTTACGGTCCCCGGTATCGATCGAATGGTGCTGCTGGCCTCTATCAGCCATCCGTTTGCCAGGATCGGGGTCTGCACCCCGAGATTGCTGTAGGTCGGCGTGATGGTCGGCTGCAC
>JBGPTQ010000234.1:0-4390 GCA_041490725.1 Allostellaceae bacterium
CGGGCCTTCAGCTCGTCATAGCTGGCGTCGCCGACCTTGAGCGCGATGTGATAATGGCTGGCGACCTTGGGCGGTGCCTTGGCCTGGGTCAGCGCGTACATCTCGGGATCGGCGAACTGGAAGAAGGCGAGCGCGCTGCCATCGGCCAGCCCGAAAAAGGTGTGGCAGAACTCGACCTCGCGGTTGAGGTCGCTGCGAAACGTTTTCTCGCACCATGTCGCGACCAGCGGGATGCCGAGCAGATCCTCGAGAAAGCGGCGATTGGCCTCGTGATCCTTGACCACATAGGCGTTGTGGTGAAGGCGAAGCGGCAATTCCGCCAGAAGCGTCGCTGGCCTCGGGGTCGTTCTCTCGATGGTATCCATGTCGACTCCTCTCCGCTCTGCGGTTGACCCGTTGCGCCAAGCATAGCGCATCTTGGCGTCGCGCGCATCGAGAGGATCATCGATTTGTCGGGGCCTACGAGGACCGCCCCGCGTACATTGACCGGTTGGCCGCGCGGTCCGGCTGCTCGTCGCCGATCTGCCGGCCGGATGAGCCCGCGGCCTCAGTGGTGGAACAGCGCGGCGTTGGGACAGCGCATGTCGGTGCCGTCCCGCCATACCCCGGTGCTCAGCCAGCGTTTACAGGGCACGCGGGTTGCGCAGCGGGAGCAGACCCACATCGCCTCGCGCAATACCGCCGGGTCGAGGCGGTGCAGGTCGATCTGCGCCATTTCCGCGAGGGTTTCGAACTGCCTTCCGGCATCCGGCGGGCCCTCGATCAAGACGCCCAGCTCGGCACGCGTGATGCCGACATCGTTGAGCGTGTCATCGAGGCGGCCGAGCGAAGCGGCGTCGGCCATCTCGCCGATCCAGCGGCGACGCTCGCGCCATAAGCGCAGGCGCTCGGTAAGGCGCGCTGTGAAGCCAGGCGCGGGCAGGGGAGCGGAAAGCGGAGCAACCGTGGCGGGGCCTATCATGGCGCACCTATCCGATAGTTAGGTCTACCTGCGCAGATTATCGGGCCTGCGCGCCGCCGCCTTGATCTGGGTCAACGCCTGAAAGGGCCGAGGAACGCCTACTCGATGACCTCGTCGGCGCGGGCGAGGATCGATTGCGGCACGGTGAGGCCGAGCGCCTTGGCGGCCTTGAGGTTGATGACCAGCTCGAATTTGGTCGGCTGCTCGACCGGCAGATCGGCCGGCTTGGCGCCCTTGAGGATCTTTCCGACGTAAATGCCGGCCTGGCGAAAGACAGCGGTAAGGCTCGGTCCATAGCTGATCAGGCCGCCGGAAGCGACGAACTCGCGCGACTGATAGATCGCCGGAACGGCATGGCGTGATGCCAATGCCACGAGCTGCTCGCGCCGGCTGCTGAGGAACGGATCGGTGCCGACGAGGAGCGCGCCGGCTTGCAGTTGGACGAGGGTCGCGAAAGCGGCGTCGATCTCGCTCTCGCTGTTGGCCTTCAGGACAGGGAGCTGCAACCCCTTCGCACGCGCCGCCTCCTCCACGTCTCGTATGATGCGCTCGGCATTCGAATTGTTCGGGTTCACCAGCAGCGCGATCACCCCGGCCCGGGGAACCAACTCGGATAAGAGCTCGAGCCGTTTGGGCATCAGCTCGACGAGGAGGAAGCTGACGCCCGTGAGGTTGCCGCCCGGCCGGGCGAGACTGGCGATCAGGCCGGTCGCGACCGGGTCATCGCCCATGACAAACACGATCGGGATCGTCGAGGTCGCAGTTTTCGCTGCGAATGCCGAAGCGGGGCCGCCGCCCGCTGCGATCAAATCGACCTTGCGGCCGACGAGGTCGGCGGCCAATGCGGGCAGCCGATCATAGCTTCCCTCCGCCCAGCGGTATTCGATCGCCACATTCTGTCCCTCGACATAGCCGGTTTCGCTCAGCCCTCGGTGGAACGCGGCTACCTGCGGTGCACTCGGGCCGGGCGACACGCTGCTGAGATATCCGATCACCGGCATGGCCTTCTGCTGCGCGCGCAGGGCGCGCGGCCACGCGAGCGCCGCGCCGCCGAGGAGAACGACAAGCGCCCGCCTACGATTGGGACCGCGGGCGTCCCGCCCGCATGCGGCCGGGACGGCCGCGGTCCCGAGATCGCGCCGTTTCATCCGCTGGGCCTTACGTTGCCGACGCGACCGCGCCGGTCCGGTGCAACCCCGCGATTTCGTCGGCCGCAAAACCCCAATCGCGCAACACCTCGGCAGTGTGCTCGCCGATCCGGGCCGGCGGGCGCTGGACGTTGGTCGGGGTGCCGAGGAAGCGCGGCGCTGGGGCCGGCTGGGCGATGCCGTCGATCTCGACAAAGCTTTCGCGGTGGCGGTTGTGCGGGTGGTTGAGCGCCTCCGACATGCGCAACACCGGGGCGAAGCAGATATCGGTCTGTTCCATGATCGCGGTCCATTCGGCGCGGGTCTTGGTCTTGAAGATGCCCGCGAGGCGCTCTTGCATCTCGGGCCAGGTGGCGCGGTCGGTCTGCTCCGGCAGGCTCGCGCCTTCGAGCCCGGTGTGCTTCAGCAAGAGGGCATAGAATTGCGGCTCGATCGCGCCGATCGCGACGTGCTCGCGGTCCTTGGTTTCATAGACGTGGTAGTAATGCGCGCCGCCATCGGTGCGGTTATGGCCGCGCTCCTCCTGCCAGGCGCCCGAGGCCAGCGCGGCATACATCATCGTCATCAGCGAGGCCGAGCCCTCGACCATCGAGCAGTCGACGACCTGCCCCTTGCCGCTCACTCGCGCGCTGATGATGCCGGCCAAGACGCCCATCGCCAGATAGAGCGCGCCGCCGCCGAAATCGCCGACCAGGTTCAGGGGCGCTACCGGCGGCCCGCCCGTCTCGCCGATCGAATAGAGCACGCCGGAGAGGGCGATGTAGTTGATGTCGTGCCCGGCGGTGTGGGCGATCGGGCCGTCCTGGCCCCACCCGGTCATCCGTCCGTAGACCAGCTTCGGGTTGCGCGCGAGGCAGACCTTGGGGGCGAGGCCGAGCCGCTCCATCACCCCGGGGCGAAACCCCTCAATGAGGGCGTCGGCCCGGTCGATGAGGCGCAGCACGGCGGCGACCCCGGCCGGGTTTTTCAGATCGACCGCGATGTTGCGGCGACCGCGGGCGAGCAGGTTGAAGCGGTGCTCCTCGCCGATCGGGCCGCCGACCCGGCTGTCGTCGCGCCCGACATTGGCGGCGCGGTCGACCCGGATCACCTCGGCGCCCATATCCGACAGCAGCATCGCGCAAAACGGTCCCGGGCCGATCCCGGCCAGCTCGATAATCCTCACGCCCTCCAGCGGTCCCATTCGTCTTCCCTTTCGTTCGGCCGCGTCCACCTTAACATTGGGAAACACACAATCCCGCCTCCATCCTTGTCATGCCGGCGAAAGCCGGTATCCATGGCGGGGATGGGTCCCGACTTTCCCCACGGATCAAGTCCGTGGGCTGAAGGTCCACGGGATGACGGCTGGGGAGGCGATGACATGGACGCGACGGCATTGCGCGAATTGCAGGCGCCGCTCAAGGCGACATACCGCGAGCATCCGGAGGTGGCGCTCGTCACCCTTAAAGCCGAGGGCGATCTCGCCGAGGGCGCGATTGCCTGCAAGGTCGAGACCGGGCGCGCGCTGGTCGACGCGGGGCTGCACCCGGCGACCGGCGGCAGCGGGCTTGAGGCGTGCTCCGGCGACATGCTCTTGGAAGCGCTCGTCGCCTGTGCCGGGGTCACATTGAAGGCGGTCGCGACGGCGCTCGAATTCCGCCTCAAGGGCGGCCATGTGCGCGCCGAAGGCGATCTCGATTTCCGCGGCACGCTCGGGGTCGAGCGCACGGCGCCGGTCGGGTTCGCAGCGATCCGCCTCGCCTTCGACCTCGATACCGACGAGCCGCCGGAGCGCATCGACACGTTATTGAAGCTCACCGAGCGCTATTGCGTCGTGCTGCAGACCTTGCGCACCCCGCCGCCGATCGCGGCGACGATCGCGCGCCGCGGGTAGCCCGTTTGCACAAGTCTTACGCCGAATTCGCCTCAAATAAGCCCCCTTGGCCGGGCTTGGCCCGGCCATCCACGTCTTGAAGCGGCGGTGAACGTCAACAGAAAGACGTGGGTGGCCGGGCCAAGCCCGGCCAAGGGGTATCTGTAGTTGTGATTGTGTACTCTGTTGCAACCGAATTCGTTCCCCCGGACAGCCTTGCGCTTTCGCGGGAATGACGCGGAGCCATTGATCCGCGGCAGAAAATAACCGGATTTCTCGCAAGCTCGATTCGCCTTCCCTCGTTAACTTATGCATACTGCCGAAGTGGCGCATCGCGACTCGCCTGCGCCATCGGGAGATCGCGGCCTCGGGCCGGTGGAAGAGCGAATTAAGGATGGCCTCGCAAAGCACAAAAGGGCTCTACGATCC
>JBGPTQ010000235.1:0-4364 GCA_041490725.1 Allostellaceae bacterium
GGGTTCATTCGCGCCGGCGACCCGGTGAGGATCAAGCTCGACGCCTTCAATTTCATCGCGCACGGGATGGCGGAAGGAACCGTTCGCTGGATTAGCGAGGGGGCCTTCACGGTCAACGAAGACAACGGCACGCCGATGGAGCCGTACTACAAGATTCGGATCGCGTTGACCAAGGTCGATTTGCACAACGTCCCGGAGGGTTTTCGCCTGATTCCCGGCATGACGCTGACGGCCGATGTACATATCGGCACCCGCTCGGTTTTGATGTACATGATTAACGGTGCGGTGCAGGGCGCGAACGAGGCGATGCGTGAACCCTGACATACCCCCTGGCATACCCCCTGGCATACCGTCGGCAGCCGTTCGCGATCGCCCCGCCACCGCTCGCCGCCTCGTCCGAAACGGGCTTGCCGCCTGCGCCCGGGGAAAATACGCGAAGGCATTCGAAAGCTTTGCCAAGGCGGCGGCGACCGGCGACGCCGAAGGCCAGTTCCGGCTGGGAGGGCTGTATGCGCGAGGCGAAGGCGTTGTCGGCAGCCTTGGCGACGCCATCGTGTGGTTCCGCCGGGCCGCCGAGCAGGGCCACGGCGAGGCGCAATACCAGCTGAGCCTTGCCTATCTGCATGGCGGCCACGCCGATGGCGGGGCCCCCTCCTGGTACGACCGCGCCGCCGCGGTCGACAAGGACATCGCCGACCGCAATCGCGCGCTGATGTTTCCCAACGGGATCGCGGTTGCGTCCGACCCTGCCGAAGCCTTGCGCTGGTGTCGCGCCGCGGCCGAGCAGGGTCTCGCCGCGGCGCAGGCTACCCTCGCCCTGATATATGCTCGCGGTCTGGGCTGCGAGATCGATTACGCGCAGGCGCACCGCTGGTACACGGCCGCCGCCGAACAAGGCAATCCGGCCGGCGAACTCGGCCTTGGCGTCATTTACGCGAACGGCTTCGGGGTCGAGATCGATCTGCCGACCGCCGCTTCCTGGTATGAAAAAGCGGCGGCGAAGGGAAATACCGATGCCCAAACCGCCCTAGCGTTGATGTGCGATGCGGCGCAGGGGGTGGCGCGCGATCCCGCGCGGGCAGCCGCGCTCTTCCAACAGGCGGCCGACCGGGGAAATGCTCGGGCGCGTTACCAGCTTGCCCTGCACCTCTTGGAGGGTGACGGCGTGCCGCAGAACCTCGTCATGGCCGAAACCCATCTTCGGCAAGCCGCGCGAATGGGGTCTGCGGCGGCGATGCTGAGCCTGGCGGACATGCACAACTCCGGTCGCGGCGCGGCACCCAGTCAGGTCGAGGCTGCGCTCTGGTACCGGGCGGCCGCCGATGCCGGCGAAGCTGAGGCACAGTTTGCCTTGGGCGCTCTGTTTGCCCGTGGCGAGGGCGTGCCAAAGCGCCTCGAGGACGCGGCGCGATGGTTCGAAATGGCGGCGGGGCAGGGTCACCTCGCGGCACAATTCAACATCGCCGTGTTTTACTTCAACGGCACCGGGGTGGCGCGCGACCCGGCCAAGGCGGCGGCGTGGTATGCCCGCGCCGCCGAGCAGGGCATGACCAAGGCGCAGACCAAACTCGCCCAGCTTTTCCTCGCCGGAGACGGCGTGCCGGTGGATCATCAAGCGGCCGCCGGCTGGCTGCGGCGGGCCGCCGCAGCCGGCGATGCCGAAGCCGAGACGATTCTGGCAACCCTCCACCTGCACGGCACCGCGGTCGAGCGCGACGAGGCCATGGCGGAACAGCTGCTCCGCCGCGCGGCGGATCGCGGGTACGGGCCGGCGTTCCTGCAGCTTGGTCACTGCTACGCCCAGGACCGCGGCGCCGGGACGAACCAGCCCGAAGCGATCCGTTGCTATCGCGCGGCGGCGGACGCGGGGGTGGTCGCCGCGCAATGGATCGTCGCTCACAATACCCTTGCCGGCGCCTGGGGGCCGCGCGACGCGGCAGCGGCGGCATCCTGGTTCCGCCGGGCGGGCGAAGCGGGGCATGCCGGCGCCCAGTTCCAACTCGGCGTCATGTATTGCACGGGAGAGGGCGTGCCCCGCGATCTGGCGGAGGGAACGGCTTGGTATCGCCGGGCGGCCGAGCAGGGCGAGTGCATCGCGCAATACAACCTCGGGGTCATGCTGTTCCGCGGCGATGGCGTCGCGCGCGATCTCGATGCGGCGCGGCAATGGTACGAAAAGGCGGCTGAGCAAGGAATGCCGGAGGCGCAGACCGTGCTTGGCGATCTTTATGCCACCGGCATCGGGGTGCCGGCCGATCCCGAGGCGGCGCGCCGCTGGTATGAAAGAGCGGCGAGCCAGGGGCATGAAGCGGCCCAGGCAAAGCTCGCCGGGGTGCGCGGGCCGCGGCTGGTGACGCAAGCCGAGCCGCTGCAGGCGCGATCGGGGTCGTGACGCGGCGAAACGCCACAGTCTGTAACAGGCTGTGTCAAATTGAAACAAATTAGCCGCCGTTTGTTAAGGCCCTGCAGGCGATCGTAGGCTAATGTCGCCCCGCGCAGACGCCCCATGTCGGGGCTTGTAGTTGTATGCCGCGCGTTGGCAGGGTTGCTCAATGGCATCAGTCACCGGCTCCAGGCTTGCGTTCTTTGCCGATGGGGTCAACCCGCACAAGATCAACATCGTCCTGACGACCGACGGCACCAGTGTGCCGGCGCCATCGACTGTTCCCGGGGCGTTCAACATCGAGGTGTTTACCTCGACGCCGGGCGCTCTGGCGGCCGGCTATGATGCCAGCGCTTTCATCCAGGGTGCCGTATCGCTGACCGACAACGTCGTTCAAGCCGGGACCCTCGGCTCGACCGAGCAGCTTCTCGATGGCAGCTACACGGTGGTCGACCAGACCGGCCACGAGGCGATCCAGATCGTCGGGACCGCTGCGGGCGGCTCCAGCACGACCGTAGTCGGGTCTTCGGGCGACACGATCACCGGCAGCACGGTTGCCGGAAACTCGCAACTGATCGATGCCAGCGGCAAGAAACCTCACGCGGTCGCGGGGGCGATGTCCGTTATCGGCGGTGCCGGCCCGACCACGGTGTGGGGCGGTGGCCACGATAGCATTGTCGGCAGTGCCGGTGCACTAACGGTCAACGAGACCAAGGGACACCCCGGTCTGGAGAGCATTGTCGGTGGTGCCGGCAGCCTGACGGCCTACGATCTGGGCAAGCACGACACGATCAGCGGCAGCACCGGCGGGACCACGTTCATCGACGACAGCAAAGTATTCTCCGGCGGCTCCCAAATAACCGGTGGGAGCGGCACCACAGGCACCCTCGCCGACGGCGAAAATACCTTCATCAAGGCCGGGGCCGGCGACTCGGTTACCGGCGGCACCGACTTGACCCTTATCGACGCAACCCGCGGCACAGCCTCCGTCCTGGGCGGCAGCGGTACGGTCACGGGCACGATCGCCGGCCTGACCGGCGTCAACACCGTCATCAAAGGCGGCAAGGCGGACACGATCACCGGCGGGGCGGGCGCGACCTACATCAATGCGACCGCTCAAGGAGCAGAGACGATCACCGGCGGCGCCGGCAACACCACGGTGCTCGCCGGCAAGGGCGACAACATCACCGGCGGCACCGGCGCGACCACCGTCGAAGGCGCCAATCTTGACACGATCACCGGCAACACCGGAGCGCTGCTCGTTGATATCACCGCAAAATCAAGCGGCGCGGAGACGGTCAATTTAACGGCGGGCCATGGCGTCGCGACCCTCAGGGATGTTAATCCTGGAGCTACGACGACGGGTGCGCACGACAAGACCAGCGTGACCGGGTTCGCCACCGCCACCGACTCTATCGCATCGGCGACGTCGGTGCTCGCGGGAGGAGGAACCGGACCCTCGGCGCTGGTGGTTGGCGCTTCGGCAGTCGCGGTCGGGTCGGACACGTTAATTACCTTTATCGACGGCACGACGATGACGGTGCTCAGCACGACCCCGGGCAGCATCAAGTTCACTCAGTAATACCGTCGATACATCTCGAGACCCACTCCGGAGGCGATGGCCGGCCCTTGACAGGGCCGGCCGTTAGGCAGCCCATCGTGCGCTCGCTGATCGCTTGACGAGTTGAGGGAGCCGGCGCGCAGATTTGTCGCAATTTCGGCGCCGGCCGGAACTATTTGGACACTCGCCGGGGCCGCGCCACATGATGGTGGTCGGCGGCGTAGAGCCGGCTGTCGCTGCCGCCGCCGGCCAAGGCCCGGCCGACCAGGATCAGCGCCGTCCGGGTGATCCCCGCTCGCTTTGTCTTGTCGCGGATATCTCCGAGGGTGCCGCAGATCAGCTGCTGGTCCGGCCAGCTGATGCGATAGGCGACGATCGCCGGGCAATCCGCGCCGTAATGCGGCAGACACGCGCGCACGA
>JBGPTQ010000236.1:0-4361 GCA_041490725.1 Allostellaceae bacterium
CTACCGCGACATGCAGGATATCGAGTTTACCGTCGAGCGCGGCAAGCTGTGGATGCTGCAGACGCGCACCGGCAAGCGCACCGCGCAGGCCGCTCTCAAGATCGCGGTGTCGCTGGTCGAGGAAGGGCGGATTGACCGCAACGAGGCGATCCGCCGGATCGAGCCCGATTCACTCGATCAGCTGTTGCACCCGATGCTCGATCCCACGGCGAAGACCACGGTGCTCGCCCGCGGGCTGCCCGCCTCGCCGGGCGCCGCCTCGGGCAAGGTGGTGTTTTCCGCCGACGTGGCCGAAGCCGCGGCAAGCCGCGGCGAAAGCGTCATCCTGGTGCGGATCGAGACGAGCCCCGAGGACATCCACGGCATGCACGCCGCCAAGGGCATCCTGACCACGCGCGGCGGCATGACCAGCCACGCCGCCGTGGTCGCGCGCGGCATGGGGCGGCCCTGCGTCGCGGGTGCGGGCGACCTGCGCATCGATTACGCGAACGGCACGATGGCGGTGCGCAACCATCTGGTGCGGGCCGGCGATCTGATCACGATCAACGGCTCGACCGGCGACGTCATGGCAGGCGAGGTGCCGACGATCCAGCCGGTGCTCTCGGGCGATTTCGCCACGCTGATGGGCTGGGCCGACGCGCTGCGCACGCTCAAGGTGCGCGCCAATGCCGAGACCGCGGTCGATGCCCGCGCCGCGCGCAGCTTCGGCGCCGAAGGGATCGGGCTGTCGCGCACCGAGCACATGTTCTTCGAGGCCGACCGCATCGGGCCGATGCGCGAGATGATCATGGCCGATGAGGAACACGGCCGCCGCGCCGCTCTGGCGAAGCTCTTACCGATGCAGCGGGCCGATTTCACCGAGATCTTCCGGATCATGCGCGGCCTGCCGGTGACGATCCGCTTGCTTGACCCGCCGCTCCACGAGTTCCTCCCCAAAACCGATTCCGAATTCGACGAGCTGGCGCAGCTCACCGGCAAGAGTGTCGCCGAGGTGCGCCAGCGCACTCATGCGCTTTATGAAGCCAACCCGATGCTCGGCCTGCGCGGCTGCCGGCTCGGCATCACCTATCCCGAGATCTACGAGACCCAGACGGTGGCGATCTTCGAGGCGGCCGCCGCGGTGATGCGGGAGACCGGCGACAAGGTCGAACCCGAGATCATGATGCCGCTGATCGCGACGCGGCGCGAATTCGACATCCTGAAGGAAATCGTCGACCGGGTTGCCGGCGAGGTCACGAAGCGGGCCGGGGTGACGATCCCCTATCTGGTCGGCACGATGATCGAGCTGCCGCGCGCGGCGCTGCTCGCCGGCGAGATTGCCAAGACCGCGGAGTTCTTCAGCTTTGGCACCAACGATCTGACGCAGACCGTCTACGGCATCTCGCGCGACGATTCGGCGAGCTTTATCGGCGCCTATCAGAAGCTCGGGGTGTTCGAGCACGACCCGTTCGTGACCCTCGACACCGTGGGGGTCGGCGAGATGATCCGGATCGCCGTCGAGCGCGGCCGTGCCGCCCGGCCCGATTTGAAGCTCGGCATCTGCGGCGAGCATGGCGGCGACCCCGCCTCGATTCATTTCTGCCGCGAGATCGGGCTCGATTACGTGTCGTGCTCGCCCTATCGCGTGCCGATCGCCCGCCTCGCCGCCGCCCAGGCCGAGCTGGCCGGGGAATCGGGCACCAGCACGGCGTGATTTCTTATCTCGTAGGATGGGTTGAGCGCAGCGAAACCCATCTTCTTTGCCATCGACGAGATGGGCATCGCGTCGCTCAGCCCATCCTACGCTTCGCAACCTTACTCCGTCCGCATCCAACCCGGCCGCACCGGCACGAGCGTTGCGGCATCGGCCGACAGCTTCCGGCCCGCGCCGACCGCATCGAGGCGCAGCAAGGCGAGCCCCTGCCCGTCGCGGCTGGAGCGCATTTCGCCGGCTTCGCGCCCGTCGAGGGTCAGCACGGCGCCGGGCGCGGGCGCGGCGCCATCGATCGTCACCGGGAACAGGCGCTTTTTTATCAGGCCGCGATATTTCGTCCGGGCGGTCAGCTCCTGGCCGACGTAGCAGCCTTTCTGCCAGTCGACGCCGTTCAATTCGTCGAAGCCGGCTTCGAGCAGGATCGATTTGTCGAGGACGAGATCGCGGCTGCCGTCGGGAATGCCGAGGCCGAGGCGGTGGCGGTCCCAGGCGGCGAAATCGACTTGCGCGAGCCCCAAGGCGATGAGCGCCGGGCGCAGCGCGTCGCGCGGCAGGATGGCGCGGGCGCCGAGCTCGGTGAGCCGCGGATCGCCCAGCACGATCCCCGTCTCCAGGGGGCGCGCCGTCCCGGGTTCGCCCGCCAGCCCCAGCGCAGCCAGCGCGCCCGCGCCGAACACCGCGGCGACCGCCAGTTCGGGCCGCTCGGCGATCTCGACCTTGGCGCGCAGGCGGTAGATCGACAGCCGGCGCCTCAGATCGGCGAGCCGGGCCGCCTCGGCGTCGAGCCAGATCGCCTCGCCGTCTTCGACCATGATGAAATCGTGCAGGTATTTGCCCTGCGCCGTCAGCAGCGCGGCATAAAGGGCGCGGTTCGCCGCGAGCTTCTCGACATCGTTCGACACCAGCCCCTGCAGAAAGCTCCGACGATCGGCGCCCGAGACGGCAACAATGCCGCGGTCTTCGAGGATGACGAACTTGCCCTCAATCATTGCCATCGCCTCATAACCGCCGACATCAAGTCGGGTCGGAACAGGATCATGCGCCCCTCCCCCGTGTACACGGGGGAGGGAGGGACCCACGCGCAGCGTGGGAGGGTGGGGGCCGGCACGAACGATCGCGTAGGTGTGTTCCTGCCGGCAAAGCCTGCCCCAACAGGTGGAGGCCGGCCGCTTGCTTGGCAAGCCGGGCCGCGCGGGCTATTAAGGCGCCGAGATCGGGGATATGCACATCCTGTTCGTGACCGCCACCCGCATCGGCGATGCCGTGCTGTCGACCGGTCTGTTGTCCTATGTCGTCGAACGCTTTCGCGGCGCGCGCCTGACCATCGCCGCGGGGCCGGTCGCCGCGCCGCTGTTCGAGGCGGTCCCCGGGCTCGAGCGGGTGCTGGTGCTGAGGAAGCGGCGCTGGGGGCTGCATTGGCTGGCGCTCTATGCCAGCGCCGCCGCCCGAAGCTGGGACCTCGTCGTCGATTTGCGCGGCTCGGCGCTCGCCTGGATGGTGCGCGCCGGCGAGCGCCGGGTCATGGCCAAGGGCGATCCGACCGAGCACCGGGTGCGTCAGCTCGGCCGTCTCTTCGGTCTCGATCCGCCGCCGAGCCCGGTCCTGTGGACCGCGCCACGTCACGAGCGCGCCGCCGACGCGCTGCTGATGCCGGGTCCCCCGGTGCTGGCGATCGGGCCCGCCGCCAATTGGCGCGGCAAGCAATGGCGCGCCGAGCGCTTCGCCGAGCTGGCGCGGCATCTGACCGCCGCCGACGGGCCGCTGCCGGGCGCGCGCATCGCGGTTCTGGCGGCGGCGCACGAGCGCGCGCAGGCGGCGCCGCTGCTCTCGGCGATGGTGCCGGGCGGTGTGCCGGGGAACGTGATCGACCTCGTCGGGCAGACCGATCTCTTGACCGCGGCAGCGGTGCTGCGGCGCTGTGTCTTGTTCATCGGCAACGACACTGGGCTGATGCACATCGCCGCGGCGGCGGGCACGCCGACCCTGGGTCTGTTCGGGCCGAGCCCGGTCGAGCAATACGCGCCCTGGGGAGCGTGCACCGCATTTGTCCGCACCGCGCTGCCGCGCGAGGCCTTGTTCGGGCCGGGTTTCGACCACCGTACCACCGATACGCTGATGGATTCTCTCTCGGTCGAGATGGCCGAGGCGGCAGCGCGCCAGCTGTGGCGCCGTGCCGCAAGCGAGGCAGTCCCTGCCGTTGCGAGGGCCGGGCGGTGAATGTCGCGACCAGCGAGCCGTCCACTTCCGCCGCGCCGCCCGTGGCAGCTAACGCGCAGCCGCGCCTTTCCGCGCTCGTCGTCGCCCGCAACGAGGCGGCGCAGCTCGCCCAATGCCTGTCGCGCCTCGCTTTCGCCGACGAGCTCGTCGTTGTGCTCGATCGCTGCGAGGACCGCTCGCGCGACATCGCGCGCGAATTCACCGACCGCATCGTCGAGGGTGCCTGGGAGCGCGAAGGGCCGCGGCGCAACGCCGGGATCGCCGCCTGCCGCGGCGAGTGGATCCTCGAAATCGACGCCGATGAGCGGGTCGGGCCTGATCTCGCCGCCGAGATCGGCGCCGTCGTGGCAGGCTCGCCGGCATCATGGCATCTGATCCCGGTCGACAATTATGTCGGCGACCGGCTGGTGCGCTGGGGCTGGGGCGCCTCGTTCGGCCGGTCCGCCTATGC
>JBGPTQ010000237.1:0-4358 GCA_041490725.1 Allostellaceae bacterium
AGCGGATGACCTGAACCTTGACGCTCTGGCCGATATTGAGCGCCTCGGAGGGATGGTTGATGCGCCGCCAGGCGATGTCGGTGACATGCAACAGGCCGTCGACCCCGCCGAGATCGACGAAGGCGCCGTAATCGGTGATGTTCTTGACGATTCCGGTGAGGATCTGGCCCTCCTTGAGGCTGGCGACCAGCTCGGAGCGCTGCTCGGCGCGGCTCTCCTCGAGGACGGCGCGGCGCGACACGACGATATTGCCGCGCGAGCGATCCATCTTGAGGATCTGGAAGGGCTGCGGCGAGCCCAAGAGCGGGGCGATGTCGCGCACCGGGCGGATATCGACCTGGCTGCCCGGCAGAAACGCAACCGCGCCGTTGAGATCGACCGTGAACCCGCCCTTAACCCGACCGAAGATCGTGCCAGTCACCCGCTCATTCGCCTGAAAGTTCTTTTCCAGCAGGGTCCAGGCCTCTTCGCGCCGCGCCTTCTCGCGCGACAGCTGCGCCTCGCCGTTCTTGTCTTCCATCCGCTCGAGGAAGACCTCGACGATATCGCCGACCTGGAGTTCCGACGGGGCGCCGGGGGCGGCGAATTCCTTGAGCGCCACGCGCCCTTCCGATTTGAGGCCGACATCAATCAGCGCGGCATCGTTCTCGATCGAGATCACCCGCCCCTTGACGACGGTGCCTTCGAGACCGTTGGCAACGCCAAGCGACTCATTGAGCAGCGCGGCGAAACTCTCTTTCGGGCTGAGTTCGGCGGTTTCGGTTGCTACGGCCATTCCTTCTCCTCGATCCCGGATTGTGACAAGCGGCTCCGCCGGGATCAACGCAGAGCGGGCGACCGGCGGAGAACGGGCGCGGCCACATCGACCCGGCCCTGCGGACAGGATAGGACAGAAAGCGTCTGACCGCATCAGCCAGGCTAGTGGCCGTGGGCGGCAAGGGCGCGCGCAATGATCTCGGAGGCCCGCTCGAACACCTGATCGGCATCGAGCTGGGTCGTATCGATAATGACGGCATCGGGGGCTGCCGCGAGCGGAGCGACCCGACGCAAGCTGTCGCGCGCGTCGCGTTCCTTCATGTCCTGCAGGACATCGCCGTATATAGCTGCCGCGCCGCGCTCCCGCAACTCCCGGAGCCGGCGCCCGGCGCGCGCCTCGGGGCTGGCGGTGACAAACAGCTTCACCGCGGCCTCGGGGCAGACCGCCGTGCCGATGTCGCGGCCGTCGAGAACGGCGCCCTTGGGCTTGGCGCCGCTGGGCTTGATCCCTTTGGCCGGGGCCGGCGGGTGCGCCGCGAAATCGCGCTGCAGCGCCAGCAACGCATCGCGCACCGCCGGGATCGCGGAGACGATCGAGGCAGCGCGGGCGACCGCTTCGCTCGACAGCAGCGGATCCCCGAGGACCGCCGCAGAAACCCGGCGCGCCGCGGCAACCGCCGCGCCCGGATCGGCCGGATCGGCACCCTCCTCAAGGACGAGCAGGGCGGTGGCGCGATAGAGCTTGCCGGTGTCAAGATGGGCGAGCGCAAATCTCTCGGCGAGGCGGCGCGCCAGGGTACCCTTGCCGGAAGCGGCCGGGCCGTCGATCGCCACCACAAACGAACGGAGCGCGGTCACCGCACCTCGGTGAAGGTTGCGCCGAGCCGGGTCATCAGCGGCACGAAATCGGGAAAGCTCGTCGCGATCGGGCGCGCATCGTCGATCCTCACCGGCTCGCGGGAGGCCAGCCCGAGCACGAGAAACGCCATCGCGATGCGATGATCGAGCTGGGTGGCGATCAGCGCACCGCCGCTGGGAGCGCCCTGGGGCGACCCGCCATCGCCCTCGACGATCAGATCGTCCCCCTCGATCGTGACTCGGACGCCGCAGCGGGCCAGCCCTTCGGCGATGCCGGCCAGCCGGTCACTCTCCTTGACCCGCAGTTCGGCGAGCCCGCGCATCACGGTGCGGCCGTGCGCGCAGGCGGCGGCGACGGCGAGGATCGGGTATTCGTCGATCATCGACGGCGCCCGCTCGGGCGGGATGTCGGCGCCGGCCAACGGGCCGGCCCGCACCCTGAGATCGGCGACCGGCTCGCCACCCGCCTCACGCTGGTTTTCGAGGGCGATATCGGCGCCCATCTCCTTGAGGCACAGCAACAGGCCGGTGCGCGACGGGTTGAGCCCGACATTGGCGATCGTCACTTGCGAGCCCGGCACGATCAGCGCCGCGACCAGCGGGAAGGCCGCCGAGGACGGGTCGCCCGGCACCGTGATCGGCGCCGCAATGAGCTCGGGATGGCCGGCCACCGTGATCCGCCGGCCGCCTCCCGGCTCGACCTCCACCGTGACCTTGGCGCCGAAATGGCCGAGCATGCGCTCGGTATGGTCGCGGGTCGGCTGCGGCTCAACGACGCTCGTCGCCCCGGGCGTGTTGAGCCCGGCGAGCAGCACCGCCGATTTGACCTGGGCCGACGGTACGGGCAGCTGGTAAACGATCGGGACCGGGCTCCTCGCGCCGGTGACCGCCAGCGGCAGACGCCCACCTTCGCGGCCGAGGAACTGCGCCCCGAAGCGCGACAGCGGCGTGATGACGCGGCCCATCGGCCGGCGCCGCAGCGACGCGTCGCCGGTGACGAAGGTGGTGAACGGGTGGGTCGCGAGGATGCCGAGCAGGAGCCGCGCCGAGGTTCCGGAATTGCCGAGATCGAGCACATCATCGGGCTCGGCAAGGCCGCCCAGCCCGACCCCATCGACCAGCCAGCGACCGTCTTCGGCGCGGACAATCTCGGTGCCCATCGCGCGCAGCGCCGCCGCCGTCCTGAGCACGTCCTCGCCTTCGAGGAGCCCCGTGATCTCGGTGCGCCCGATGGCGAGCGCGCCCAGCATCAGCGCACGGTGCGAAATCGATTTGTCGCCCGGCACCGCGACCACACCGGCGAGCGGCGCCGCGGGACGCGCCCCAGTGAGCGAAGATGGGAGCGGAGATCGCATCTTCGCAGGGGAAGGGAGCGGATGATCGTCGGGCATCAGACCTGGGAGCATCAAACCTGGCTCGCGGATCGGGACCGGAAGCTGCCGGTGCGGCATCGCCGGCCCCTATGGCGGTGCCGAACGCCGGCCGACCGCCTTTTGTTTTTGACAGGCCGCGCCGGCTGTGGCAATGGCGCCCACCACGCTTGACGACATTACCGACACCTGGAGCGATAGGAGCCGCTGTTGGCCAAACCCGAATGGGGCAGCAAGCGCATCTGCCCGAGCTGCGGCGCGCGCTATTACGATCTGCTGCGCGACCCGATCGTCTGCCCCAAATGCAGCACGCCGTTCGATCCCGAGGCTCTGCTGCGGGCGCGCCGGGCGCGGCCGCCGGCGCCGGTCGAGAAGGCACTCGAGCCGGTCAGCCCCGAGGAGGTCGATGCCGATCTCGAAACCGCGGAGGTCGAAGCAGTCGAGGAGGAAGAGGAGGAGGCCGTCCCGCTCGAAGAGGCCGAGGAGGAGGAGGAGCTGATCGAGGACGCCTCCGAGCTCGGCGAGGACGAAGACGACATGGCCGAGGTCATCGACAATGTCGAGGAGGAAGAACCCTGATCCGAGCCGTGCCGGGTGCGATTTTCCCCTTGCTGCGGCGGCCCGTCGTTCCTAATTTGCCAGCCGCCTAGCGGCGGCATTGCCCCCACCCTACCCTCCCCCGCTTGCGGGGGAGGGTAGGGTGGGGGCGGCATTGCGGGGCCATAGCTCAGCTGGGAGAGCGCTACAATGGCATTGTAGAGGTCACCGGTTCGATCCCGGTTGGCTCCACCAATCAAATGAAGGGCTTAGCCGGAGACGGCTAGGCCCTTCAGTTTTCGATGGAAGCAATATGGAAGCACCGCAGCGCGTGACCATCGACCTTGACGACATCGAGAAAGGCGCTCGCTCTAGAACCCGACTTTGACGCCCGAGCGTCCATTATCATGGCGACCTGCGATATTTCGGCGAGACAGAAACGCCACCGACGGTGATAGTCGCGATCTGGATTTGTGAGGACCCAATCGATGATCACCAAATTCGACAGCTCCTATTACGGCACCGCCGACATGGAGAACCTCGGCTACACCGGCACGCCGATCAACGAGCGCCGCTATCCGCAGGAGCAATTCGCCAAGGCGCTGCGCAAGGTGGTGGCCTACGCCAAGTGCATGGACGAGCGCGGCTTCAACACCTTCTGGATGGCCGAGCATCATTTCCAGCCCGAGGGCACGGAATTGATCCCCAACCTCTTGATGATGGCGATGCACCTCGTCAACAACACGAAGAACCTGAAGATCGGCTGCGGCTTCAACGTCGTGCCGATGTGGCATCCGCTGCGCCTCGCCGAAGACTATGCGATGGCCGACATCCTGA
>JBGPTQ010000238.1:0-4343 GCA_041490725.1 Allostellaceae bacterium
CGCCCGAGCGGCGCCGCCTTATCGATTTCGGTCTCGGCCCGGGCCCGGACACGGCCGAACGCGCCGTCGCCGAACGCGCCGCCATACTGCCGGTCGTCGAGCCCGATGCCGACGAGGCAGCAGCCTCGCTGCTCGGCATTTTGTGGGAGGCATCGCTCGGCCAGCCGGCGCTCGCCTCGTTTCTCGATCAGAACTGGCTCGAAGGGCTGGAACGCTCGGCGGCGCCCCATTTCACCGCCGTCTTTCGCCGGCTGCGGCGGCTCGGTGTTGTCGAGACCGCCGGGGTTGTCGAGTCTACCCCGGCCGAAGGCGAATTTCAGCCGTCGACGCGGGAAATGCGGTAGGGCGACAGACCGGGGCTGCGCGCCAGGAGTTCGCGCCAGCGGATGAGGGCGTGGCTGCACGCCGGCTCCGGACCGGCCTCTGGCGCGCACGCTGCGCACACTGGCCGATCGAGCCGCACCGCGCGCCAAGCGGCGGGTTCGCTCCGGCTCCTGCCGAAACCGATGGAAGCGAGCTCCTCTTCGGCGCTTCTCATAAGCCCCGCCCCAGCACCTGGATGACCGCAAACGCCGACCTGCCGCGATGGTTCCCGCCGGCGTCCGCGATCGAAACGGCGCGTGCCGATCACGCAATAGTCGGTGGGAACGGAGTGCTCGCTGGAGTCGTATCGTTATCCGCATGGATTTCGATGGAGGAATCGAAATGCGACTAACAGCTTTGACCTTGATCGGCGCCCTTGGGCTGGTTGCCACCGCGCTGTCGGCGCGCGCGGCCCCGGTCCTTCCCACGCTCGATGCCCACCGGGCGCCCGGCATCGTCCAGGTGTGGGGTGGCTGCGGCCCGGGGTTCCGTCCGGTGCCGGGGCACTGGAACCGGTGGCGCGGCGCCTGGATCCCGCCGCACTGCGCCCCAAGCTACGGGCGGTACGGACCCTATGCCGGGTACCGCCCGTATTGGCGTCCGCACCCCTATAGGGATTACTAGCGCCGGCCTCTAGCGGATCGGCCGGCGCCGATCAGGCCGCTGCGGCCCGGCCGATCGCGGCGGCGCGCTCGGCGAGCCGGCGGATGCGCGGCCAATCGCCTGCCGCGATCGCGTCTTTCGGCGCCATCCACGAGCCGCCAACCATCGGCACGTTGGGGAGGGCCAGGTAATCCGGCGCGGCACCCTCGGCGATGCCGCCGGTCGGACAAAAGGCGACGCCCGGAAATACCGGAGCCAGCGCCTGCAAAAAGCCGATCCCGCCGAGCGCCTCGGCCGGAAACAATTTCATCAGGCAAATGCCGAGCGCGCGCGCCGCCATGACTTCCGAAGGGGTGGCGACCCCGGGCAGATACGGTAGTTCGCTCGCCAGCGCTGCGGCGGCGAGTTCCGGCGTCGTCCCCGGGCTGACCAGAAACCGGGCGCCGGCATGCACCGCCGCGGCGACATCGGCGGCGCGTTGCAATGTCCCGGCGCCGACGACGATGTGCGGCAACTCGCGCGCGATCGCGGCGATCGCGGCATTGGCTGCCGGGGTGCGCAGCGCGACCTCGATGACCGAGAGCCCGCCTTCGCCGAGGGCGCGGGCGAGCGGCACCGCGTCCTGCTCCCGCTCGATCGTCAGGACCGGGATGACCGAGGTGCCGCGAAACAGCGCGTGCATGATGGGGTCCTCCTGCCGAGGAGGCATTGACGCATCTTACGCCGCCCGGAACCGGACGATAGTCATCCGGTCATCGGCTGAGAACCGCGGCAGATTTTTCTCCCTCCGCTCCAGACAACACCCTCATCGGTGCGAATCGGCCTTGTCCCCCAGGTCGATCGCGGTTGTCGCGCCGCGTCGCCGCCACCATATATTATCGCAATTGCTTATGTCGAAAACCACGGGCCGAGACGGGAGGCGTTTCTCGATGCGGTGCAACAAAATTCTCTGCCAATTCCCTGCCAATTCCCTGCCAACTGAGAAAAATTCCCTGCGGATCGGCCAAAAATTCCCTGCGGCCATCCCGGGAAATATTGCGCACGATCGAGCGATTCCAAGCACTTGTCCATGATATCGCAGTGCGAAAATCCAAAAAATTCCCTGCGTGCAGGGAATTTGCCTCTCAATCAGCGTGCCAGCGCCTGCGCCTTCCACAGCTCCCAGGGGCGCCCGATCTGCGCCCGGTTCGTTTCGGTCGACGCCTTTGCCTCTTCGTCGTTGAGGAAATTCGCCCTTCCCTCCCCGAGCCGCAGCGCTTCGGTGGCAAGACGCGCGTTGCATTCGGTGTATACGGCGCGAAAGACGACCTCCCGGATCGATCCGCCAACCACCACGTTGCCGTGGCCGCGCAACAGGGCGACCGCGCAATTGCCGAGCGTCTTCGCCAATGCCGCGCCAAGCGCCGGGTTGCGCACCAGCATGTCGGTCGCCGGGCCGCCGGCCTCGCGGATCTCGAAAACCGGCACGCCCGCACCGAGGAAGGAGCTCATGTGGTAGATCGGGCGTAACGGGACCGCGACCACCCCGAACGGGATCACCGCTGGCGAGTGGCTGTGCACGATCGCCTGGATTTCCGGCCGCGTCTTGAAGATCTCGCTGTGGATGAAGCGTTCGAGATAGGGCGTGCGCCCCTGAGGATCGACCGCCTCGCCGTCGCGATCGAACTCCATGATGTCGGCCGCCGTCACCAGCCCCGGCGCCATGCTGCGCGCGAGCAGGAAATGGTCGGGGCGCTTGTCGTGGCGCGCGCTGACATGGCCGAAGCCATCGACAACGCCTTGGTCGTAAAGGATGCGGTTGGCGGCGACGAGATCCTCGATCAGCGCGGGATCGGCTGCTTGTGTCGTGATCATATCGGGCCTGCGACTGACGTGAATGTCTCAGCATGGCGCCCGCCCTATGAGATTGTCGAGCAATCCGAATAATTGCCCGGATAATTGACACGCGCCGCCGGCGGGGGATTTGATCGCCGGTAACGGCAGGCAGAACGCAGCGCGGAGGTGGCGATGGAAAAGCGGAAATTCGGCAGGACCGGTCTCGACCTATCGGTCCTTGGCTTCGGCTGCGGCGCGGTTGGCGGGCTGATGATCAAGGGCGCCGCTGCCGATCAGGAACGCGCGGTGTCGCGGGCGCTCGATCTCGGCATCAATTATTTCGACACGGCGCAGATGTATGGCGACGGCCAATCCGAGCGCAATCTCGGCCGCGTGCTGAAGTCGTTGAAGCCCGATTGCTATGTCGGCACCAAGGTCCGCCTGCCGCCGACCGAGCGCGGCCAGATCGGCCAGGCGATCGCCGCCTCGCTCGAGGCGAGCTTGCAGCGCCTGCAGCGCGACTCCATCGATTTGTTCCAGTTTCACAACGCCATCGTCGGCACGACGCAGGGTGCCGATTTTGCCGCCGAGACGGTCCTCGACGAGGTCGTGCCGGCCTTCGAGCGGCTGCGCGCGCAAGGCAAGTTCCGCTTCTTCGGCATCACCGCAAACGGTGAGACCCCGGCCCTGCATCGAATCATCGATGCGCGCGCCTTCGACACCGCGCAGGCCAGCTACAATCTGTTGAACCCGAGCCCGGGGGCAGCGGTGCCGGCCGGCTACCCGGCGCAGGATTACGGCAATCTGCTGGCGCACGCCAAAGCCGCCGATATGGGGGTCATCGTCATCCGGGTATTGGCCGGCGGCGCGTTGAGCGGCACCGAGGAGCGCCATCCGCTCGGCTCGCCGCCTCCGGCGCCGATCGGCTCGGGCGCCGATTACCATCGCGATGTCGAGCGCGCCCGCCGCTTCGCGCCGCTGGTCCGCGAGGGGCACGCCGACAGTCTGATCGAGGCATCGATCCGCTATGTCATCGCGCAGCCGGCGGTCTCCACCGTCCTCGTCGGCTATTCCACAATGGAGCACCTCGAATACGCCGCCCGTTCGATCGAAAAGGGGCCGCTCTCGCCGGCCGCGCTCGCCCGCGTCGCCGACATCCAGCGCGGCTTTGCCGGCGAGCCGCGGTAAGGGCAGACCTCGTAGAAATCGTAGGATGGGTTGACCCCGGCGAAAGCCGGGGGAACCCCATCGGAATTCACAATGAGACAGTGAGGCACGGAGGTTCGGCCGCTCGGCGCTCTCATCGCCTCGCCGCCTCATTGTGAACCAAGTAGATGATGGGTTTCGCTTCGCTCAACCCACCCTACATTCCGATCGCGGTATCGGGATGAAGTGAGTCGATGATGGCTTTAAAAAAGAACCCCGCCGGCGCATCGGGCCTGAGCCGATGAACCTCGCGGCATTGCTGTTCGACGTGGCGCGCCGGCTGCCGGAGCAACCCGCGGTCAGCGACGAGCGTCATTCCTGGAATTACGGCGAGTTCGCCGGGCGCGTCGCGCGCC
>JBGPTQ010000239.1:0-4327 GCA_041490725.1 Allostellaceae bacterium
GCCGCTGCCGCCTGCGCGGCCTATGCCGGGCTCTGGCCGGTCGCCGGGTTCTGGCCGCTTTTGGCGATGAACCTGGTCGCCGGCATGGCGCAATCGGCGCTGATGCCATTGGGCGACAGCATCACCCTCGCGGCGGTGCGCGAGGAAGGGCTCGATTACGGCCGCATCCGGGTGTGGGGTTCGGTCAGCTTCATTGTCGCTGCGGTCGGCAGCGGCGCCTTGCTCGCGATCAGCTCGCCCGGCAGCCCGGCCATCAGTCCATTTGGCGGGCCGGCCGACAATCAGATACTGTTCCTGGTGCTCGCGGCCTCGGCGGTGCTGTTCGCCGCCTGTATCGGCATTCCGTCCGCGACAAGGCGAGCCGGCGTCATGCGGTCGCGCTGGGCGGCGCTCGGCCGGCTCGCCGCCGACCGAAGGTTCTGGCTCTTCGTCGTCAGCGCCGCGGCATTGCAGTCGAGCCATCAGCTCTATTACGGTTTCGGAACGCTCTATTGGCGCGAGCTCGGGTTTTCCGACACGGTCATCGGAGGCTTGTGGGCCGAAGGCGTCGTCGCCGAGATCGTGCTGTTTTGGTACAGCGCGCCGTTTCTCGCCCGCTTTGGGCCGCTCGGGCTGATGGCGCTGGGCGGGATCGCCGGCATATTGCGCTGGAGCCTGATGGGCGTCTTTCCCGGGCTCGCCGCGGCGGCGGCGTTGCAGCTGCTGCACGCCTTGACCTTCGGCGCGAGCCATTTGGGGGCGATGCATTTCCTGGCGCGCAATGTGCCGCCGGGCGTGGCGGCGAGCGCGCAATCGCTCTATGCCGCGCTGTCGGCCGGGCTGGGCAGCGGTCTGGTGATGCTGGTCGCGGGCGCGCTCTACGCCGCCTATGGCGGTCACGCCTATCCGTTGATGGCATTGTTGTCGGCGGCGGGTTTGTGTGGCGTCCTATTGCTGCGGCGGCTCCCGCCATAGGGCGATGGGCGAAGGGAGGCATCAGGCCATGCTGGGCACTTACGAAGGCGGCTGCCATTGCGGCCGGGTGCGTTTTCGGGTGCGCGCCGACCTCGCCACGATCGGCGAGTGCAACTGCTCGGTGTGCACCAAGAAAGGCATCCTGCATCTCGGCGCGGCGCGCGACGATTTCGAGCTGCTGAGCGGCGAGGACGCGCTCGCGACTTACCAGTTCAATACCGGCACGGCCCAGCACATCTTCTGCAAGCATTGCGGCATCCATTCCTTCGGCGTCCCGCGATTGCACCCCGATCGGATCACGGTCAACGCGCGCTGCCTCGACAACATCGATCCGGCCGAGCTCAAGCCGAGCCGGCTGTTCGACGGACGCAACTGGGAGGCGGCGGCGCGGGTTCGCCGCGCGGCGGAAGGCGATGCCGGCTAGGGATCGCGCAGGAGAAACCGCACGATTTGGACCGCGGGCCTCCGGCCCGCATGCGGCCGGGACGGCCGCGGTCCCAAGGTTGGCGTATGCCCCAGGGCGATTCGAAATTTCGTCGACAAGCGCTAAATCACCAGTTCGCGGGCGAGGCCGCGCACGTCGATCTCGAGATCGAGCCCCTCGACCGGCGGGCGCGCGTAGTGCCAGGTCAGCCCGGCCGGGACGGCGCCGCGCGCGACGAACTCGTCGGCGAGGAACGGGTGGATGTCGTAGACCGTGTAAAGCTGGGTCGTGGTGACGTCCGCCCAGCCGAAGCCGAGCGCGGTCATGCGCCGCTCCATCTCGCCCAGCACATAGCGCGCCTTGTCGCGCATTCCATCGGGCGATTGGTCGCCGAGGCGGACGATCCGCTCGCTGTAGCTGCCGCTGCTTTCGCCGCGCGCCTCGCCGCTGCCGGCGGCGACGAAGCCCCCGCCCGCGCCGGGGACCGTATAGCTGAAGGCGTAAAAGACGGGCGTGGCGGGCGGGTCGATCTCGGGGCAGACATTCGAGCGCGCCACCGGGTTGACCTCGTCGCGAAAGATCCCCCAGAGGGCGAGGCGCTCGACATAGGAGCGGTTGAACGCGATGAAGCCGGCCTCGGTGAATTGCGCCGGGGAACGCAGCTCGCAGGCGCAGAACGCGGTCGGCTTCCGGCCGAGATGCGCGAGATGGGCCTCGACCGCGGCGAAGCCTTGGGCGAGCGGCAAGGACCGGGAAAAGCGCGCCCGCTCGATCCGAAAGCCAGGCTCGGCGGCGACCCCGCCCGAATACTGGAACGGGCCGGGGATGAAGCGGTATCCCCCGGGGGCGAATGGTTGGCTGCTCGGCATCGGTCGCTCCTGCGGCTCGTGACAGCGAAATACCGCCCCAGCATCATCTAACCGCTTCCCGTTGTCATCCCGGCGAAAGCCGGGATCCACTCCGGCCGGCGCAGGAGCGGTTGATCGGTGGATCCCGGCCTGCGCCGGGATGACAATTAAGGGGGGTCCCGGAGGTCGGCGGTGCGGTTCTCGTGCGACGAGATGCGGCTGCGGTTCGGGCGCTGGCTGCGGGTCGGTCCCACGGCTGTCCGGCTCAGCGTCGCCCAGCGGCGATGACTCGGCGGATTCCGCCCTAGAATAACGGGATGACCGGAGGTGTTGACGCGTTGTGTTCCGGCGCCGCGCGAGGCAAGCTTCCGCAAATGGAAGCGGGGGGATGAGAGATGGCGATCGAACGGATGCTGACCGAGGAATTGCCGGCGCGGGTGCTGGTCGCGCGCGTCCTGGCGGAAGCCGGCATCGAATATGTCTTCGGCATATCCGGTGGGCATACCGGCCGTATCGTCTCGGGGCTGAGCCAGGTCCAGAACTCGGTCCGCATGGTTACCGTGCGCGAAGAATCGCTGGCCGGGGTGATGGCCGAAGTCTATGGAAGGCTGACCCGGCGTCCCGGCGTGTTGCTGGGGCAAGGCCCGTGGGTCCTCGGCAACGGCCTGATCGGCACGCTCGAAGCCTTGCTGTCGGGGTCGCCGATGCTGCTGTTGACCGATTTCAGCGATGCGCCGCACTTTAGCCTGCACGCGCCCTATCAGCAGGGGACCGGCGATTACGGCAGCTGGGACGCGCGGCGCGCCTTTGGCGGCGTCACCAAGCAGGTCATGCAGGCGCAGGATCCGGTCGCCGCGGTGCAGGCCACCCAGCTCGCAATCAAGCATGCGATGGCCGGACAGCCGGGTCCCGTGGCGGTGCTGTTCAGCCATGACGCGCTCGCCGGCTCGGTCGCACCCGATTCGCAGCCGACGCTGTATCCGACCCGCTTCTATCTGCCGCCCCCGCCGCCGCCCGCCGAGCCGGCGCTGATCGCCGCGGCGGCGACGCGCATTCTCGCGGCGGAGCGGCCGGTCATCATCGCCGGCAACGGCGTGCGCATCGCCCAGGGCTACGACCAGCTGCGCGAGTTGGCCGAGGCGGCCGGGCTGCCGGTGGCGACGACGGCGGCCGGCAAGGGCTGCTTTCCCGAGACGCATCCCTTGGCGCTCGGCGTCTTCGGCACCTTCGGCACCCCGGCGGCCAATGCGTGCCTCGGCGAATCCGATCTGGTGCTCGTCGTCGGCTCCAAAATGTCGCCCAGCGATACCGCCTGGGAGAACCCAAAGCTGCTCGATCCCCGCCGGCAGGTTTTTGTGCAGATCGATATCGAACCGCGCCACGCTTCGTGGAATTTCCCCGCCGAAATGGTCGTGCTGGGCGATGCGGCGCGGATCCTTGGTCAGCTCGGCGACGAATTGCGCTCGCGCGGGGAGGGGCGCCGCGCGGCGGCGGTCCAGCGCGTCGCGCGGCATCGTGAGGCGCACGGCTTCTTCGACACGCCGGCCTACAGGGCCGATGACAAGCCGATCCTGCCGCAGCGGGTGATCGGCGAATTGATGCGCAACCTGCCGGAGAACGCGATCGTCACCTGCGACGCCGGCGAGAACCGCATCCTGATGACGCATTTCTATCAGACCAAGGCCGCCGGCGGCTTTTTGCAGGCGGCCGGCACCGGGCCGATGGGGTTCGGCATCCCGGCGGCGCTGGCAGCCAAGCTGGTGCATCCCGACCGGGCGGTCGTGGCGGTCGTCGGCGATGGCGGGTTTGCGATGACGATGAACGGGCTGATGACCGCGCTCGAACACGATATTCCGATCGTCGTCGTGGTGTTCAACAACAAGGCGCTGGGCTGGGTGTTGCACGGCTCCGGGCCGTTTGCCGCCGAATTCAAGGAGTTTGATCACGCCGCGATCGCCCGCGCGATGGGCTGCCGCGGCACCCGGGTCGACGACCCGGCGGGGTTGGCACCGGCATTGCGCGAAGCGCTGGCGGCCCGCGTGCCGACCGTCATCGACGTGATGACCTCGCTCAGCGTGTCGTTCGCCGACATCACCTCGCC
>JBGPTQ010000240.1:0-4312 GCA_041490725.1 Allostellaceae bacterium
CTGGTTGATCACGATATAGCCGCCCGAGCGCAGCTGGCCGACCGGCGAGTGGATCGCGTCGATCTGGCTCTCGATCTGGAACCGGTGGAACAGGCCGATCTGCGGATCGCGATAGGGCTGCACCCGCTTGGCATGGCTCGGCATCAGCGTGCGCATGAACGCCTTGGCGGTGCGGTAGCCCTCCTCGCCCTCGACCAGCACCTCGTCGATGTCGCGGGTATAAAGATCGCGGATCGAGCGCTTGATCAGATTGCCTTCTTCGTAGATCAGCGCCGGCGCCGTCGATTTGAGCGTCAGGTCGCGGATCTCGTTCCACAGCCGCAAGAGATATTCGTAATCGCGCTTGATCTCGGCCTTGGAGCGCTCGGCGCCCGCGGTCCGCACGATGACCCCCATGCCTTCCGGAATGTCGAGGTCTTCGAGGATCTCCTTGAGCCGGCGGCGGTCGGCGATGCTGACGATCTTGCGCGACACCCCCCCGCCCCGGCCGGTGTTGGGCATCAGCACGCAATAGCGCCCGGCGAGCGAGAGATAGGTGGTCAGCGCCGCGCCCTTGTTGCCGCGCTCTTCCTTGGCGACCTGCACCAGCATGATCTGGCGGCGCTTGACGACCTCCTGGATCTTGTAGTGACGGCTCGGCTGCGAGCGCCGGCGCTCGGCGTCGGCCTCCTCGACTTCTTCAACTTCGTCGCCGCCGAGGGTCTCGACGCTTTCCACCTCGGCGGGGCCGTCGGCCTCACCGGTCCTATAGGGCTCGTTCTCGGCAAGCTCGGCGGCGTCCACCGCGAGGAGCGACTCCTCGGCTGAACGCAGCGCAATCGCCTCCGGCTCGCGGGCCGGCTCTTCCCAGGGACCGGCCGGCGCGGGGGACCAGCTGGCCCACTCGCGGAGCTCATTGTGCCGATCGGCCGCTGCTTCGGCGGGTGCGATGGCACCCTCGCCCGGATCGCCTTGTTGCACCGCTTCGGGATGGTGCGCGGCTTCCGGCGAGGCCTCCAGGGGTGCCGCCTGGGCTTGATCCGAGGCGGGCTCGTCTGCGGGCGCCCAGCCGCTTATATCGGTGTCGAGGTATCGCGCCCGCGCGGGCGCTTCCGCGCCGCCTTGGTCGCCGCCGGGTTCGTCCTCCGCGGCAGCGCTTTGCGGGACCGGCACCAGCTCAGGGAGCGCCGCCGCGAGCGGCACGCCGTCGTCGTCGCCGCCATCCTCGGGCTCGCCAGGCTGAGGCTCGGCCTCGCCGGCCGGCCGATCGCTCACCGGAATGCGGTAGTAATCCGGGTGTATCTCGCTGAAGGCCAGAAACCCGTGTCGATTGCCTCCGTAATCGACGAAGGTAGCCTGCAGCGAAGGCTCGACCCGCGTTACCTTCGCAAGATAGATATTGCCTTTTACTTGTTTTTTTGTCGACGACTCGAAATCGAATTCTTCGAGACGAGTGCCGCTGGTGACCACCACCCGAGTTTCTTCGGGGTGGGCGGCGTCGATAAGCATGGTGCGCTTTGCCATTCGGGCAGAACTCCCAGGCGCGCGGCTGCGGCCGCTTTAAAGGCGGCCGGCGGCGCGGTGCTGTGTGGAAGAAAGCCGGTGGCGTTTGAGATCATAGCGTCGCGGAAATCGTTCATCGGCGTCGCGTTCAACAAACACGCTCGGCTTCGGGTTTCAGACAATCTGCATAGCCTGGCGCTGCAGCCCGGCGCTGCGGCAAGCAAGTTGCCGATCATGCGGCTGGGCGTCGCAGCGCCACCGGGCAACGCGCCCGGTCGGCGGATTCGCACCCGGTAATGTACCGGGCAAATGCCGCCGCCACAATGTTTTCCTCAGCATCGCGAGATACGCTCGGCGGTGAGGCGCGCCGCAGCCGCGCCGCCACACCTCGCCTTGCCTGGCGGTCGGATGCCCAAAACCGGTATTCGCGCGCAAAATGGGACCAGCCGCAAAGGCCATCATCTTTCGGCCTAAATCTTGCGAGCAAGACAGGGCGGCAGCTTGTCGCGGATTACGATTGGACGAATCCTTTAGCGGGGATCGACCGTCGAATCGGGCTAATTGGGATGGACCCATGACAGAATGTCGCATGCTTTCTATAAATCGGAAGTTTTTGCTTTCTGAGGCGTTACGGACCGACGCAAACTGGACCACATGGCAACGACGCCCGTGGCGCTCTATCGTGTGGGGAACCAGGACGCCAGACTTGATAGCGTTCGGTGCAAAGACGTTACTATCTTCTCCGACGCCGGCGAGACTGAAATCTGTGCTCGGGGCCAAAGTCCATCGAATACCGCGGGCATCTCCTGCTGGGATAACTCTAACGCTGCTGCGGCATTGCGGGGGCGCGTCTGGCAGTTGCCGGCCAACTCACTCTTTGACGATACCAAGCTGCATCTCTGGGAGACACGTCCAGGGTCGGGCCACTGGCAATGGGCGCCCGCTACAGATATGCGCGGTTCTGACTTCATCGCGGCTTTACGAGCGGTTAACGCTCAATTCCGATGATCGGATGAGCGCAGGAGCCAATCGATGATCACCCTCACACTTAAAGAGCGCCAATTGATCGATGAAGCGGTCTTGAAATTTGGCGATGATCGAGAAAGGCGGATTTGGCGGGAATGGTCGCTAGATCACCCGGACCTACGATATGACCCGACCGGACCGGTAGATGATGGGAAAGGCCGGGTTCCGTCTCATGTCGCCAATGTTGCGATGAACGCTCTGGGGCGGCTGGAACGCTTCTTGCGGACCCGGATCGACTCAGTCGAAGTGTCCGAAGACGAAGCGGCCGATCTGTGCAACGACGTTGCAGAAGTCCGTTCGACGACAGAGGCGATTCGGACGGCAGCTTAGCTATTCGTCGAGATATCGACCATCGGGATTTCGAGGCCGGGCGCCGTCAGCCCGTCGCTAAGTTGGCGGCGCTCGATTCATTTGGGCCCATTTGCGTCCGAAAACCGCCCAAAAACCGCCTTGGAATAGCCGCAGGGTTGGCGCATAAGGGGCCGCGCCGCGCAGGGGGCGAGTGCGCTGGCGCTGCGCCCAAGTGAAAGGAGCCTGCGCCGTTGCGCATAATGGTCAAGCTCGTTCGATTGCTGTTCGTCTGCACCGTGCTGCTGGCGATCGCCGGCGGCGTTCTCGTCGGGCTGACGATCTGGCATTTCGGTCGTGACCTGCCGGATTACCAGCAGCTGGCGCATTACGAGCCGCCGATCATGACGCGGGTGCAGGCCGGCGACGGCAGGCTGCTCGCCGAGTACGCGACCGAGCGCCGGGTTTTCGTGCCGATCGCGGCGATCCCGAAGCGCGTCATCACCGCGTTTCTGTCGGCCGAGGACAAGAATTTCTACAGCCATCACGGGGTCGACCCGCTCTCGATGCTGCGCGCCGCGCTGACCGATGTCGGCCGGTGGCGCAGCAACCGGCGGCCGGTTGGCGCGTCGACGATCACCCAGCAGGTCGCCAAGAACATGCTGCTGTCGAACGAGTTGTCGATCGCCCGCAAGGTCAAGGAGATCCTGCTTGCCACCCGCATCGACGAGGCGATGGCGAAAGACCGCATCCTCGAGCTCTATCTCAACGAGATCTATCTCGGCTCCGGCGCGTATGGGGTGGTCGCCGCGGCGCAGACCTATTTCAACAAGTCGCTCGACGAATTGACCCTCGGCGAGGCGGCCTTTCTCGCCGGCCTGCCGAAGGCGCCAAACAACTACAATCCTGCGCGCTTCCCGCAGGCGGCAAAGGCGCGCCGCGAGTGGGTCCTCGACCGCATGAGCGAGGACGGCAACGCGACGCAAGCGGCAATCGCCCAAGCCAAATCGGAGCCGCTTGTGCTGCGCCACCGCGAGGAGGCCGAGATCGTCACCGGCCCGTATTTCGCCGAAGAGGTGCGGCGCGAGCTCTTGGTCCGCTATGGCGAAAATGCCCTCTATCAGGGCGGGCTCTCGGTGCGCACCAGTCTCGATGCCCGCCTCCAGGGCGCCGCGGACAAGGCGCTGCGCGACGCCCTGATCGCCTATGACCGCAGCCGTGGCGGCTGGCGCGGCCCGGACGGGCATATCGATCCCGGCCCGAACTGGCCGGGCCGGCTCGACGCGGAACCGCTGCCGGCGGGTGCCGCGACGGTCGCCTGGCAGCTCGCGGTGGTGCTGCGAACCGAAAGCGATGGCGCGGCGATCGGTCTCAAGGGCGGCGAAACCGGGCGGATCCCGTTCGCTCAGATGCGCTGGGCGCGCCCGCTGCGCGATGATGGTACGCTCGGGGCCTTCCCGCGCAACGCGGCGGATGTCGCCAAGCCGGGCGATCTGGTGCTGGTCGAGAAGCTGCC
>JBGPTQ010000241.1:0-4283 GCA_041490725.1 Allostellaceae bacterium
ACCCCGCTCAAAACCCAGACGCAGCTCTATCTGTTTCTGATGTTTTTCGTCGTGCTGGCGGTCGTCGGCACCTCGAACCTAGTCCGCAGCCGGATCGGCCGCGCCTTCGTCGCGATCCGCGACCAGGACATCGCCGCCGAGATCATCGGCATCGACATTTTCCGCTACAAGCTGTGGGCGTTCGCGATCTCGTCGTTCTACGCCGGCGTCACCGGCGTGCTCTATACCTACTATCTCGGGATCGCCAATTACGAGCAGTTCCAGCTGGTGGTGTCGATCGATTACCTGGCGATGGTGATCATCGGCGGGCTGGGGTCGGTCCTGGGCTCGATCCTGGGCGCCGTTTTCGTCACCCTGCTGCCGATTATGACCCGCTGGTTTCTCGAGGATTACGGCTGGCTGTTTTTTTCGCAAGGCGATCTGTTGAACGCCATCCCCAATCTGCGGCTGATCATTTTCGGCGGCCTGATCATCTTTTTCCTGGTCGTCGAACCCGAAGGGTTGAATCGGTTGTGGCGCAATATCCGTAATTACTTTCGCGTGTGGCCGTTCTCCTATTAAGGCAGAGGAGAGGAAGGGAGGAACTACAATGACAAGCGTAACCCGAAACATGGTGGGGCTCGCCGTCGGCGCAGCCATGGCGCTGGGCGTCGCCGGGAGCGCGACGGCGCAACAGAAAGGCGAGATCCTGGTCGGCGAGCAATGCGACCGCACCGGTGCGACGCAGATCGTCGGCATCCGCCTGTGTGCGGCGGTCCAGGACTATGTCAATCTGGTGAATTCCAAAGGCGGCGTCGAAGGCTACAAGATCAAGGTCGACGAGATCGACCATGAATACAAGGTGCCGCAGGGAATGGAGGCCTATGAGCGCGACAAGAAGGACGGCGCGGTATCGTACATGATCTACGGCACGCCGCACGCCCAGGCGCTGAACCAGAAGCTGGTGGAAGACAAGATCCCCGGCACCTCGCCGGGCTTCGGCATATCGGCCTCGGCCGACGGCAAGCGCTATCCTTATCTGTTTCCGGTAGCCGCGACCTATTGGTCGCAAGGCGCGGCGGCGATCAAGTTCATCAAGGAGAAACTGGGCGGCGACCTCAAAGGCAAAAAGATCGCCTATGTGTTCTTTGACAACCCGGCCGGCCGCGAGGCGATCCCGATCATCGAGGATCTGCAGAAGACCGAGGGCTATGAGCTGAGGACGTTCGCGGTGCCGCCGCCGGGCGTCGAGATGGGCGCGCAAGTGCTCGACATCACTCAGCGCTACCACCCCGATTTCGTGATCGACCATCTGTTCGGCCGCTCGCCCTCGGTGGCGATCAAGGAATTCAAGCGTGCCGGCTTTCCGCTGTCGAAAGTGCTGGGCTTGGTCTGGGCCTCGGCGGAGGCCGACATCGACGCGGCCGGTGGCTGGGCCGTCGCCGAAGGCTATCACACGATGTCCTTCGCGGGCGTCGGCGACGATTACCCGGTGCGCCAGGAAATCAAGGCCATGTACAAGGCGCAAGGCAAGCAGCCGCCGAAAGAGATGGATGACACGGTGATGTACAACCGCGGCATCCTGGTGGCGGCGCTCCATGTCGAGGCGATCCGCAACGCGCTCAAGGCGAATGGCGGCAAGAAGCCGACCGGCGAAGAGGTCAAGCAAGGCTTCGAGTCGATCCACGACTTCACCCTTGGCGGGCTGGTGCCGCCGCTCACCGTGACCGCCGCCGACCACGAAGGCGGCGGCTGGGTCCAGATCTATCAGGCCAAGGGCGGCAAGTTCGTCAAGGAGACCGAATGGCTCCGCGCCTATCCGGAGGTGGTGGCCAACGCGGTCAAGAAGGCCGAGTAGCCGCAAAGCCCGCCCGATGCTCGCGCTCAACAACATCGAAGTCGTCTATGACGGCGTCATCCTGGTGCTGAAGGGCGTCTCGTTGAACGCCGAGGAGGGCCACATCACCACCCTCCTCGGCGCCAACGGCGCCGGCAAGACGACGACCCTGAAGGCGATCTCGGGGCTGTTGCGCACCGAGCGCGGCGAGGTGACCAAGGGCAGCGTCGAGCTCGACGGCGAGCGGCTCGACCGCCTGTTGCCGTTCGATGTGGTGAAGCGCGGGGTTGCGCAGGTTTTCGAAGGCAGGCGGGTCTTTGAGAACCTGACTGCCGAAGAAAACCTGATCGCCGGGGCGCATAGCCGGCGCAACTACGCCGAGGTGCGCGCCGGCATCGAGCGGGTCTACGACAGCTTCCCGGCGCTGAAGGAACGCCGGCACCAATCGGCGGGGTATCTCTCCGGCGGCGAGCAGCAGATGCTGGTGATCGGCCGTGCGCTGATGTGCGACCCCAAGGTCATCCTCTTGGACGAGCCCTCGCTCGGCCTCGCACCGATGATCATCGAGGAAATCTTCGGCGTGATCCTCAAGCTCAAGGAGGAGCAGCAGCTGACGGTGCTGCTCGTCGAGCAGAACGCGGCGCTGGCGCTCGACATCGCGGACCACGGCTATGTCATGGAAAACGGCCGCATCGTGCTCGAAGGCCCGGCCGAAAGCCTGCGCCAGAATTCCGACATCAAGGAATTCTATCTCGGGCTCAACGAGGCCGGCACCCGCAAATCCTATCGCGACACCAAGAATTACCGCCGGCGCAAACGCTGGCTGTCGTAGGTCACAGGGTACAGGACGTCGTCCTTCGCAGATCACTCGTAGGATGGGTTGAGCGGAGCGAAACCCATCGTCACAATCGACGCAAGATCGCTCCAACTCAGCCGACAATGAATCGCCGGCGCGCGATGGTGGGTTTCGCTCCGCTCAACCCACCCTACGCAATAGCATTGAAGGAGTGCGCATGCCCTCCGCCCTCCCCCGCATCGCCGTCATTGGCACCGGCGGCACGATCTCTTCGCTCGGGGCGTCGAGCCTGGATGTGCTCGACTATCCCGATTTCGGACAGAAATTGGCGTGCGAAGCGTTGCTCGACCGCTTTCCCGAGACCCGGCTGGTCGCCGATCCGGTGGCGGTCACCTTTCGCCAGGTCGGCAGCACCGCGCTGGGGCCCCCGGAATGGCTCGAATTGCGCGCGCTGATCCACCGCATGGCGGGCGAGGACCCGGCAATCGCCGGGTTCGTGATCCCGCACGGCACCGCGACGCTCGTGGAGACCGCGTGCGTTCTCAATCTGACGCGCGGCGTCGCGCAGCCGGTGGTGCTGGTCGGCGCGCAGCGCCCGGCGAGTGCGCTGGGGACCGACGCCGGGACCAACCTGGTCAACGCTCTGCAAGTCGCCGGCTGTCCCGAGGCGCGGGGCCTCGGCGTCCTCGTCGTCCTCAACAACGAAATTCACCCGGCGCGCGACGTGGTCAAGACCTCGACCTACCGGGTGCAGACCTTCCGCTCGCTCGATTACGGCCCGCTCGGGCATGTCGATGGCGACGGCCCGCATTTCTACCGCGCGCCGCTCAAGGCGCACATGCCCGACACGCCCTTCGCCACGCGCGAGATCGCCGCGTTGCCGCGCGTCGACATCATCTATTCCTATGGCGGGGCCGACGCGGCGCTGGTCACGGCGGCGGTCAAGGCCGGCGCGCGCGGCCTCGTCTCGGCCGGCTTCGCCCCGGGGAGCCCCAGCCCGGCGCAGCAGGCCGCCTTCCTCGATGCGGCCAAATCGGGGATCGTCGTCGTGCAGTGCAGCCGCGCTACGGGCCGTGTCGCGCCGCGCCGCCGATTACGCGAGACCGGCATCGTCGCCGGCGAGGATTTCACCCCGCAAAAGGCCCGCATCCTCTTGATGCTGATGCTGCTGACGACCAGCGATGTCGGGACAATCCAAGAGGCGTTTCAGAGCTATTGAGCCGAGTGGCGGCCCGATTGGCCGCGTGATGGCCGCGCGCTCCGCCGGCGATCGGCGATGCCTCCCGCACTGATCTTCGCCGGGACGCCGGGCGGGCCTCAGCTGCCGCTGCTGCTGGAACCGCTGATCCTCGACGGCATACCGATCCCGCCGGAAAAGCTGATCGCGGCCGCCGCTGCCGCGATCATCATCGCGCTGGTGACGTGGTTTTATCAGCGCAGCCGCACCGGGGTCGGGTTGCGAGCCATTGCCGATGACCCGCAGGCCGCGGCGGCGGCGGGGATCGACCTTGGTGCGGCCCTATGGAATGTTCGGCCAGCCCCGGCCGAACGGGTTTAGCTCAGCGCCGGCGGGTCTTCGGAGACCACCTGCTCGGCCAGGCTGTTGTCGACCGCGGTCTCGAACGGCGTGCCCTTGGCGAAACCGCCGGAGACCAGCCCGGCCACAAGCCG
>JBGPTQ010000242.1:0-4282 GCA_041490725.1 Allostellaceae bacterium
CGCGGTCCTCGCCCTGGCCTGCGCCAGTGGATACCAGCTGCCGCAGGCGATGCGTCTGGCCAATACCGCCGCCGGGATCGTCGTTTCGAAGCTCGGCACCGCGACCGTCGAACTTGACGAGCTGATGCTCGAATTGTCGCGCGACGTGCGCGACAAGGCGTGGCACCGCGCCAAGTATTATAGCGCCGCCGAAGCCGAAACCCTGGTGCGGCGCTGGAAAAGCCGCGGCCTTACCGTCGGCTTCACCAATGGCTGTTTCGACATCGTCCATGCCGGCCATGTCGCGCTGTTGGCCGCCGCGCGCGCCCAGTGCGACCGGCTGATCGTCGCGCTCAACAGCGATCCCGGGGTCGAGCGCCTCAAGGGGAAGGGGCGGCCGGTCAACGGATTGGCCGATCGCTCCGCGGTGATTGCCGCGGTCGAGTCGGTCGATGCGGTGATCAGCTTCGACGAGGAAACCCCGATCGAGCTCATTCGCCGGCTGAAGCCCGATGTGCTGGTCAAGGGCGGCGACTACACGATCGACGGCGTGGTCGGCGCCGCGGAGGTCGAGGCCGCCGGCGGCCGGGTCGTGCTGGTCGATCTGGTCGACGGGCGTTCGACGACGCGGCTGATCGACGCCATTCGCGAGTCGCACACCCCGGCCGAGGCCGACGCCGCGCGCGCGGCGCGCGCCCGGTCGAGCGAGGACGCCGCCTGATGCTGGTGGTCAGATGTTAGTGATCCGATGTTGGTGATTACCGGCGGCGGCGGGTTTATCGGCTCGGTCCTCGGCGCGGCCCTTAATGATGCCGGCCGCGCCGATCTCGTCATCGTCGATCGCTTCGGCACCGGGGATAAATGGCGCAACATCGCCAAGCGCGATTTCGCTGAGATCGTGCCGGTCGAAGGGCTTGCCCTGTGGCTTGACCGCTATGGCGCCGAAGTCGAGGCGGTGTTTCATCTTGGCGCGAATTCGTCGACATTTGAGAACGATGCGGACGAGATCATCGCCACCAACCTCAACGCGTCGATCGCGTTGTGGCGCTGGTGCGCTACTGCCGGCAAACCGTTGATCTATGCGTCGTCAGCGGCGACTTATGGCGACGGCTTGGCCGGGTTCGACGATGATGACGGCATCGAGGCTTTGAAGCGCCTGCGCCCGCTCAACCTTTATGGCTGGTCGAAGCACGCCTTCGACCTATGGGCGCTGCGCCAGGCGGCGGCGGGGCATGCGCCGCCCTTATGGATCGGGCTCAAATTCTTCAACGTCTTCGGGCCCAACGAATACCACAAGGGCGAGATGATGAGCCTCGTCGCCAAGAATTACCGCAGCGTGGCCGCCGGCGAGACCATCCGGCTTTTCAAGTCGTACCGGCCCGACTTCGCCGATGGCGAGCAGCGCCGCGATTTCATCTATGTCAAGGATTGCGCCGCGGCGATGCTGTGGCTGTGGCAGCACGCAACCGGCGCAAACATCAATGGCATCTATAATCTCGGCACCGGCGAGGCGCGCAGCTTTCTCGATCTGATGAACGCGCTCGGCGCCGCCTGCGGGGTCGCGCCCGACATCGAATTTGTCGACATGCCGCCGGCGCTCCGGCCGAACTACCAATATTTTACCGAGGCGAAGATGAGCCGCTTGCGTCAGGCCGGCTACAACGCACCCTTCACCCCACTCGAAGACGCGGTGCGCGACTGCGTCACGCAATATTTGGCGAAAAGCGATCCGTATATGTGATTCGCTGAACTTGAACTGGAGCAGCCGACTTGGATTTGTTAAATTAGCGTCATGACAAAAGCCCAGGTAAAAGCGGTTTTGGACCGCGTTCCGAGCTGGCCGCAAGAGCGGCAGCAGGAACTCGTTGAGCTTGCCCTTGAGATCGAAGGGGAATTCGCCGGCGGCGCCTATCGTGCGACGTCCGACGAATTGCAGGCGATCGACGAGGGGCTCGCGGATGAAGCGGCGAGCGAGAAGGACGTCAAAGCCGCGTTTGCGAGCGGATAATATCAAACCTTCGGTCCCTAAAACCGTCATACCGGCGAAGGCCGGTATCCACCGTGGCCGTGGGTCCCGGCCTTCGCCGGGACGACGAGAAGGGTGGCAGATCACCACAAATACCCCTTGGCCGGGCTTGTGCCGGCCACCCACGCCCTTCTTGCAACGGAGACGGCTGTTTCAAGTCGTGGATGGCCGGCACAAGGCCGGCCAAGGGGACTTGGGAACGGTAAAGGCTAGGTTTTCTCTGCTGGCAGCTTCATGGAGCGAGCGCTGCTGCCGCGCCTTCGCGGCCCAGCGGTGAGGCGGCGAAACGCGAAAAAGATTGCGGTTGAGGCCGGCAGGGCGGCACGATCGCGGTCATAATCTTCGTGCCGGGGAGGATGTTCGATGCAAGGGAACAGGCAGTGGGTCGGCAGCTGGGCGGCGGCGCCGGCGCCGGCGGAAGGCATCGTCGGGTTCAACAACCACACGATACGGATGAACCCGCGCATCAGCTTGGGCGGCGACCGGCTGCGCGTGCGGATCTCGAACGCCTACGGCAATCGGCCGCTGGCGATCGGCGCCGCCCGGATCGCGCTGCGCGACAAAGGCCCCGCCGCGGTTCCCGGCTCCGACCGCAAGCTGACCTTCGGCGGCAGCGATGGCGCGGTGATCGCCGCGGGGGCCGTGCTGTTGAGCGACCCGGTTGAGCTGAATGTCGCGCCACTTTCCGATCTTGCGGTCAGCATCCATCTGCCCGGCGAGGTGCTGGCGAATTTCTCGATCACCGGCCGCTATGCCAGGCAGACCAATTACATCTCGCCGCCGGGCGATTTCACCCGGGAGGCGGTGATGCCGGTCGGCAGCCTGACCGACCAGTGGTATTTCCTTAGCGGCGTCGATGTGTTGGCCGGCAGCGAGGCGGGCGGGGTGGTCACGCTTGGCGACTCGCTGACCGACGGCAACATCTCGACGATCGACGCCTTTTGCCGCTGGCCGGACCAGCTCGCCCGGCGCCTCGTCGAGCGGGGCGGCCGCCCGATGGCGGTGATGAACCAGGGGCTCGGCGGCAACCGCATATTGCACGATCTTCGCGGCGCCAGCGGGTTGCGCCGCTTTGATCGCGATGTTCTCTCGCAGCCAGGCGTGACGCACGCGATCGTCATGCTCGGCACCAACGATCTGCGCAACCGCTGGGCCAAGCCCGAGGAAGAGGTCACTGGCGAGCAGATGATCGCCGGGTTGAAGCAGATGGCGCTGCGCGCCCACAGCCGCGGCATCAAGCTGATCGGCGCGACCCTGACCCCGTTCGGCAACGAGACGTTCATGGCCAATGCGTGGAACCCGACGCGCGAGAAGCACCGGGTCGCGGTCAACACCTGGATGCGCGAGAGCGGCGCCTTCGACGCCGTCGCCGATTTCGATGCCGCTTTGCGCGACCCCCAGATCCAGACGCAGATGCGGGCGGTCGACGATTGCGGCGACGGGCTGCACCCGAGCGACAGCGGCTACTGCAAGATGGGCGACGCGATCGATCTCGCGCTGTTCGATTAGAATTAACCACGGAGACACGAAGGACACGGAGAAAGAGGAAAAAACAACGCTTTAACGCAGAGGACGCGGAGGCCACGCGGAGGGCGCTATGATTTAACGGCGCTTCGCGCCCTAAACCCCGTCATACCGGCGAAGGCCGGTATCCACAGGGGCCGTGGGTCCCGGCCTTCGCCGGGATGACGAGAAGGGTAGCAGGCGTCTGATTAGTTCTTCTTCGTGACCTTCGTGTCTTCGTGGTGAAACCTGGAGCGCGCAACCATGCAGAGCGGCAAAACGCAATACGGCGTCGGCGCCTCGCTATTGCGCAAGGAGGATGACCGGCACCTCCGGGGCCGCGGCGAGTTCGTCTCGGACATCCGATTGCCCGGCACGCAGGAGGTGGTCTTCCTGCGCAGCCCGCACGCCCATGCCCGGATCCGGTCGATCACGGTCCCGCCCGAGGCTCGGGGCCGCGTCTTCACCGCGGCTGATCTGCCCGACATGCAGCCGATCCGCATCGTGACGCACGCACCCGGCGCCCGATCGACCGCCTGGCCGCCGCTGGCGACCGACAAGGTGCGCTTTGTCGGCGAGGCGATCGCCGCCTGCGTCGCGCCGACCCACGCCATGGCGGAGGACCTCGCAAATTCGATCATGGTCGATTTCGAGCCGCTCGATGCCGTCGTCGATGCGCCCTCTGGGCTGCGCGGCGGCGGCGCTCTCGTGCACGACAATTGGGGCGACAATCTCTACCTCGAGCGGGTCGTCGAAGGCGGCGATATCGAGGCC
>JBGPTQ010000243.1:0-4278 GCA_041490725.1 Allostellaceae bacterium
ATCATCCCGGTGCTGCTGGGCCACGCCAACCTGTCGAGCACGGCGCGCTATACGCGGGTCTCCAACAAGCTCATCCGACGGAGCGAGAGCCCGCTCGACCGACTGAGGCTGGAGGTCGTGCCGCCTCTCGCCGGATCGACGATCCGGCTGACGGCATCAGGCGAAGCGGGGCTTCACTGAGATCCCGCCCGATCGGGCGGCTGCATGTCCAGCGGCCTGGAAGTGGCGGATGTCGTGCGCCGCCACGGGGGCCTTCAGCCCACGGACTTGATCCGTGGCGAGGCGTATCGCCGCGCGCATGACGCTCACCTGGGCCGCATCGAGCGGCGGGTGATGAGCGCCATCGAGCTGTGCCGGACGGCGGCGCTGGGCGGCCATACCGAGGCCTGCGCCGATTGCGGCCGCGTCCGCTGCGCCTACAACTCGTGCCGCAACCGCCATTGCCCGAAGTCAGGGCAGGCGCGCCGAGTGGCTCGCCGCCCGACAGGCCGAGCTGCTGCCGGGTGCCGTACTTCCACGTCGTGTTCACCCTGCCGGCGCTGGTGGCCGAGATCGCCTTGCAGAACCAGGCGAGGATCTATGCCATTCTGTTCCGCACGACGGCCAAGACGCTGCGCACGATCGGCCGCCTCGCCGTGCGCCACACCTGGGGCCAGAACCCACACTATCATCCGCACGTTGATTGCGTCGTGCCTGGCGGCGGTCCCTCGCTCGACCACACGCGCTTGTCGCCTGCCGCCCCGGGTTCTTCCTGCCGGTTCGCGTACTCTCGCCTCTCTTCCGGCGGCTTTTCCTCGCCGCGCTGCGCGCCGCCTTTGCCGCTGGCGAACTCGGCTTCTTCGGCGAGCTTGCAGCGCTCGCGCGACCCGCCGCTTTGACGCAGCCCCGAGCCGGCACGCCACCGGATTGGCGGGCATCGGGGCCAAAACGACGTCCCCGGCGCGGATCTGCCGCTCGCCGTCGTCCTCGCTCATCGCAATCAATCCCCCGAGATCGTTGCGCGCCTCACCCGACGCCGGGTCTCGGACCGAACGCCGCAGACACAATCCCCATAGCCGAGCCCGCCATCCCGCGGGTTCGCTCAATCCGGCTTCAATGAGGTCGCGCTTCGTGCCGTCCACCCCGTTTGTGCCGCGCGACCTCACAGAAGCCCCCAGATTCCCAGCCGCAGGGGAAATAACAGGGAAATATTCGAACCAGGCCGATCCCGCCTCATGGAGGGCGCCGAGCGCGGCGGAAACCCATGGGTTTCGCGGGAAATTCCCTAGCAAACCGAACAGGGAAATTTTTCGGCCAAACAGGGAAAGGAATCAGCCGATCAGGGAATCACTTTTCCCTGTTCAACCCTAGTTCAGGGAATAAACAGGGAATTCGGCAGAATTATGTAAACCTCTCACCTTAAAACCGGTATCAGCCTGCCTCGGTCCGGAAACGGGAGCGCAGCGCGTCCCATTCGTCGGCGCCCGACAGCTGGAAGGTTTCGCGCACACTCATCTCCCTGACCGGTGCCGGGTGACCCCTTGTCGCGGCCAGCTCGGCCAGCATCTGCTCGCAGATCCCGACGACGTTCTTGATCAGGAGGCCCGGGAGGATCGCCAGCTTGTAGCCCATCCGCTCGTCTGCTCTATTGAATGGCAGTCTGTCGTTAGGGGAGGAGCCGTGCCGTGACCCCTGTTTCCGCGCGCAACATCGAATTCGTCGGGCACTCCGACCAGGACGGCCGCGGCGACGGCGTCCAGGTCATGGTCCACAAGGGCCATGCCTTTGTCGGGCACATGTTCAGCGACGGCTTCACCGTGACCGATGTGCGCGACCCGCGCCATCCGCGCCCGGTGAAGTTCGTCGCGGCGCCGCCCAACACGCGAGCCTTTCATCTGCAGACCCATGGCGATTTGCTGCTGACGGTGAATTCCCCGAATATCTGGGTAATGCAAGGCTATGCCGACCCCAACGATTACTTCAAAGGGTCGATAACCGACACATTTACCAAGCGCGACAAGGAGTTTGCCGCCGGACTGCGGGTGTGGGACATCTCGCGCCCGGCCGAGCCGCGCGAGATCGCCTTTATGCCGGTCGACGGGCTCGGGCTGCATCGCCTGTGGTATGTCGGCGGGCGCTATGCCTATGCGTCGTGCCATTGGCAGGGCTTCACCGACCACATCCTCGCGATCATCGACATGGCGGAGCCGACCCGCCCCGAAGTGGTCGGACGCTGGTGGCTGCCCGGCATGCACGCGGCCGGCGGCGAGACGCCAAGCTGGAAAGGCAAACGCTACGCGCTGCATCACGCGATCGTCGCCGGCAACCTCGCCTATGCTGCGTGGCGCGACGGCGGGCTGACGATCCTCGATGTCGGCGACCCGACCGCGCCCAAATTGCTCAGCCACCGCAACTGGTGCCCGCCGTTCGGCGGCGGCACCCACACGCCGCTGCCGCTGCCCGACCGCAACCTGGCGGTGTTCGCCGACGAGGGCAATCTCGACAATTGCGCCAACGGCATCCAGCGCTGCTGGGTGTTCGATGTGCGCGAGCCGAGCAACCCGGTGCAGATCGCCGCCTTCCCGACCCCGGCCGAGGAGGATTACTGTAAGAAGGGCGCCAAATTCGGCCCGCACAATCTTCATGAAAATCGCCCTGGCTCATTCCAGAGCTCAACGCTGATCTTCGCGACCTACCAGAATGCCGGCGTCAGGGTGTTCGACATCGCCGACCCGTTTGCCCCGCGCGAGGTCGCGCATTTCGTCCCGCCCGCGCCCGAGCGTATGGTCGATCCCCGGCCAAACCGCCCGCGAGTCATCCAGTCGAACGACGTCTATGTCGCGCCCGACGGGCTGATGTACCTGACCGACGTCAATGACGGACTGACCATCCTGCAATACAAGGGGTGAGGACAGCGTGGGCGTTGGCGAGCTGAAGCCCGGTCTGCGCCACAGCGCGACGATCCGGGTCACGGCGCAGCTCGCCGTGCCGGCATCGGGGCGGCTGTTCGGCGGTGAGAGCGAAATGCCGCCAGTATTCGCGACGGCTCACATGATCGCGTTTGTCGAATGGACCTGCGTCGCCGCGCTGGCGCCCTATGTCGCGCCGCATCAGCGCACGGTCGGGACCCGTGTCGAGATCAGCCACAGCGCGGCGACGCCGATCGGCATGGATGTCACGGCCGAAATCGAGCTGATCGAGATTGACGGCCGGCGGCTGCGCTTCAAGGTGAGTTGCCGCGATGACGCCGAGCCGATCGGCGAAGGCTTTCACGAGCGGATGATCATCGACCACGACCGCTTCATGACCAGGCTCGCGCGCAAACGAACCGCCAATTGAGTTTGCCCTGTCGCCCCTCGGCAACTTCGGTGTAACCTTTTACCGCAATGCAGAGCGGCAACGGCATCGACCTTGCAGCGATCTACCGGCTGCTTACGGAAGTGGCGGAGAAAGTCGCCGCGCATGACCGTCGATTCGACCAGATCGACCGCCGGTTTGAGCAGATCGACCGGCGGTTCGGGCAGATCGACCGCCGGTTCGACCAAGTCGCTGAGGTACTCAATAACCACAGTCGAAAGATCGACGATCTGTCAGCTGGCGTCGGCGAGTTGCGAGCCTCTCTGCATGATTACCACGAGGCGGTGATCGGACATGGTCTTCACACCACCGATCTCGATAAGCGGGTAGGACGGATCGAAGAACATTTGGGCCTCGACCCGTCACCGCCGAGCGCTGAGTAGCCCCGTCACGACAGCAGACCCATATCGCGCAGGCTGGTGTGCCGGCCGCGGCCGATGATGACGTGGTCGTGGACGGTGACCCCGAGCGGGGCCGCCGCCTTGACGATGTCGCGGGTGACCGCGATGTCGGCCTTGGATGGGGTCGGGTCGCCCGAGGGGTGGTTGTGCACCAGAATGAGGGCCGAGGCGCCGAGCTCGAGCGCGCGCTTGACGACTTCGCGGGGGTAGACCGGGGTGTGGTCGACGGTGCCGCGCTGCTGGCGCTCATGGGCGATCAGTGCGTTCTTGCGGTCGAGGAACAAGAGGTGAAACTCCTCGACCTGGCCATAGGCGATATGGGCGGTGCAATAATCGATCAGCCGGTCCCACGAGCCGAGCAGCGGTCGCTCGCGCAACTCCGCCCGCATCAGCCGCAACGCCGCCTCGCGCACCGATTTCAATGCGGCGACGCCGGATGCGCCAAGCCCGGGGAATGCGAGCAGATCGTCGGAATCGGCGCTCAGCACCTCGGCAAAGCTGCCGAACCGGTCGATCAGCTCCTTGGCCAGCGGTTTCACAT
>JBGPTQ010000244.1:0-4275 GCA_041490725.1 Allostellaceae bacterium
CGCAGCGCTCGACATGGCCGAGGAAGCGGGTGCCGAGCCCGGCGCCTTCGCTGGCCCCCTCAATGAGGCCGGGCAGGTCGGCGAGCACGAACTCCGCATCGTCGCCGAGTCGCACGACCCCGAGCTGGGGATGCAATGTGGTGAACGGGTAATCGGCGATCTTCGGCCGAGCATGCGACAGGCGGGCGAGCAGGGTCGATTTGCCGGCGTTCGGGAGGCCGACGAGCCCCGCGTCGGCGATCAGCTTCAGCCGCAGCCACACCCATAATTCGCGGCCCGGCCAGCCCAGATCGGCGCGGCGCGGCGCCTGGTTGGTCGAGCTTTTGTAATGGGCGTTGCCGAACCCGCCATCACCGCCGCGCAGCAGCACGACACGCTGGCCGGGGCGGGTCAGATCGGCGAGCAGGCTCTCCTTGTCGTCGGCGAAGACCTGCGTCCCGACCGGCACGTGCAGCACGAGATCGCGGCCCTGGGCGCCGGTGCGGTTCGCCCCGGCGCCGCCGCGCCCGTTCTGCGCGCGGAAATGCTGCCGGTAGCGGTAATCGATCAGCGTATTCAGATTGTCGGCGGCGAGGAAAACGATGTCGCCACCCTTGCCGCCATCGCCGCCATCGGGCCCGCCAAACTCGATGAATTTCTCGCGGCGAAAGCTCATGGAGCCGCGGCCGCCGTCGCCGCTCCTCAGGTAAATCTTGCACTGGTCAAGGAATTTCATAGCTCTATCGCCGCGAAACAAAAAGAGGAGCGGCCGGGCCGCTCCCCTTTCGCTCGGATCGGTTCGGGGAACGGCTACTCGGCGGCTTCGGCCGGCTGTTCGGTGGTCCCGCGCGGCACCACCGAGATGAAGGTGCGGCCGCCAATCCCCTTTTTGAATTGCACCGCGCCGCCGTCGAGCGCGAACAGCGTGTGGTCGCGCCCCATGCCGACCCGCTCGCCGGGATGGAACTTGGTGCCGCGCTGCCGCACGATGATGTTGCCGGGGATGACGATCTCGCCGCCAAATTTCTTGACGCCGAGCCGGCGCCCGGCGCTGTCGCGGCCATTGCGCGAGGAGCCGCCTGCCTTTTTGTGTGCCATCTCGAACCCTCCTGCGCCGCTCAGCTGCCGATAATCAAGTGCCGATAATCAAGTGCCGGGGCGGATCTCGTCGATCCGCAGCACGGTCTGGTGCTGGCGGTGGCCGTTCTTGCGGCGGTAATTGTGCCGGCGCTTTTTCTTGAAGACGATGATCTTGTCGGCGCGGCGCTGCTCGACCAGCGTAGCGCTGACCGACGCGCCGGACAAAAGCGGCGTGCCCGCCGCCACCGTGGCACCGTCGCCGACCATCAGCACCTCGCCGAGCTCGATCGTCGCTCCGGGCTCGCCAGCGAGCTTCTCGACCGCGATCACATCGTCTTTGGCGACCTTGTATTGCTTGCCGCCGGTGCGAATCACTGCAAACATGATAGGAGCCGATATCGGTTGGCGCGCCCGTCGCGGCAAGCCCGCCTGGGCACAAATGCGCAGCGGACGGGGCACCCCGTCCGCGAGCCGCGCACTATAGTGGCGCGCCCTCCGGTGTCAACGATCTCAGGGCATCAAGCCATGGATACCGCCGTTATCCGTGCCTACGAAGACGAGGCGCTGCCAGGGCGGCCTGTCGTTCTCTAGCGATGGGACGAGACTTCAGCCGGAGCGCGGGGCTCGCCCTCGCTTTGTCGACACCGGGCGGGATCGCCATTGCCGCTCTCTTTGCGCTCGGCTTTCTCGATGGTACGGCGGCGATCGTCGCGGTGGCGGCGATGCTGGCGTTATCGGCGCTGATGGCCATCCCGTTGGTGCTCTCGCTGGCCGGGGCGCGAGCGGCGATCGACAGGCTCGGCCCCGATGCGGCGCCGGGCGAGGCGGCCGCGCCGGGCTATCGAAATCGCCGGTTGAGCCTCGCGGCGCGGGTGATATGGCCGGCGGTGCTGCGGTTGCGACGGTCCTGGCGCGAGCATGCCGCGCGGGCCGAGGCGCGGCTCGCCGCGGCCGAGGCGGTCATCGCCGCGGTGCCGGATCCGCTGATCCTGATCGATCGCCAGCGCCGCATCGTCCGCGGCAACGCCGCGGCGGCGGAATTCATCGGATCGGGAGCGCAGCCGCGCGACCTGGCGGCGGCACTGCGCAACCCCGTGCTGCTCGCCGCCGCCGACGCGGTGTTGCGCGGCGAGCCGGTCCGCAGCGTCGAGTTTGCCCTGTCGGGGCCGGTCGAACGGGTGCTGCGCGCCCATTTTGCCCGGATCGCCAATGGACCGAACGACGGGCCGGCGCTTGACGGCGCGGCGGCGATCCTGACCCTGCATGATGTTACCGCGCTGAAGCGCAGCGAGCAGATGCGCGCCGATTTTATCGCCAATGCCGGGCACGAGCTGAAGACGCCGCTCGCGACCTTGATCGGCTTCATCGAGACGCTGCTCGGGCCGGCGCGCGAGGATGTCGCCGCCCGCGAGCGCTTTCTCGGGATCATGCGCGAGCAGGCGCAGCGCATGGCGCGGCTCGTCGATGATTTATTGTCGCTGTCACGCATCGAGCTTAACGAACATGTCACGCCGACCGGCCGGGTCGCGCTGGAGCCGGTGATCGGCGAAGTCGCTCGCGGGCTCGAGTTGCGCGCCGCCGAACGCGGCATACGCATCGTTCGCGCGCTACCGACCGATCTCCCGGACGTCCTGGGCGACCGCGACGAGTTGGCCCAGATCTTCCAGAACCTGCTCGACAACGCAGTCAAGTACGGCCGGCCGCACAGCGAGGTCACGGTGACCGGCGGGACCGGCAGCGGCGCGGCGACGGAGCTGGTGCGGGTTGCGGTTGCCGATCAGGGCGAGGGCATCCCGAGCGAGCACCTGCCGCGGCTGACCGAGCGCTTCTACCGGGTCGATACCGCCCGCTCGCGGGAGCTGGGCGGCACCGGCCTCGGCCTTGCGATCGTCAAGCACATCCTCAGCCGCCATCGCGGCCGGCTCGATATCGCGAGCACGGTCGGCCAGGGCTCGACCTTCACGGTATGGTTGCGGGGGGCCGGAGCGCCCGGCGCCGTCATTGAACGGTAATGAAAGTGCCATAGAAGCGCCTCGGGGAACGGGTAGAAGGCGTCGCGGCCGGCATCCGGCCGGTCGCCGACAATCCCAGAACGGAGTGAGCCATGGCTATTTTCCGTATCGCGCTGCTCGCGGCGGTCGTTGCCGCGCTCGGCCTGTCGGGGCCTGCCGGCGCCGCCGATATTTCCGGCGCCGGGGCCACCTTTCCCTACCCGGTCTATGCCAAATGGGCGGAGGCCTACAAGGCCAAGGCCGGGGTAAACATGAACTATCAATCGATCGGTTCGGGCGGCGGCATCGCCCAGATCACCGCCAAGACGGTCGATTTCGGTGCGTCCGACATGCCGCTTAAGCCGGAAGAGCTGCAGAAGAAAGGGTTGACGCAATTTCCGCCGGTCATTGGCGGCGAGGTCATGGTCGTGAACCTGCCCGGCATTCAGCCCGGTCAGCTGACGCTCGACGGCCCGACCATCGCCAACATCTATCTGGGTAAGATCACCAAATGGAATGACCCGGCGATCGCCAAGCTCAATCCTGGCGTAAAGCTGCCCGATACGGGGATCGCTGTCGTCCATCGTTCCGACGGCTCGGGCACTACCTTCATCTTCACCAACTATTTGTCGAAGATCAGCGCGGACTGGAAGGCCAAGGTCAGCGAGGGCACCGCCGTCGAGTGGCCGACGGGGCTCGGCGGCAAGGGGAACGAGGGCGTCGCGGCGTTGACAGCGCGCACGGTGGGTGCGATCGGCTATGTCGAATACGCTTATGCGATCCAGAACAAGATGACCCACACAAAGCTGATCAACCACGATGCGGCGACATTAGAGCCGGGCAGCAAGGTCTTTCAGGCCGCCGCCGCCAATGCGGACTGGAAGAGCGCGCCGGATTTCTACCTCATCCTCACCGACCAGCCCGGCCAGGAGAGCTGGCCGATCACGGGGGCGACCTTCATCCTGATGCACAAGAAGCAGGATCACCCGGAGAAGGCAAAGGAGGTCCTTAATTTCTTCTCCTGGGCTTACAAGAATGGCGGGCAACTGGCGGAATCGCTCGATTACATTCCGATGCTGCAGAATGCCATCGCGCTCTTTGAGGAAAGCTGGAAACAGATTGTCGGACCGGACGGCAAGCCGGTGTGGAACGGGCCGGCATCCTGATACCGTTAAAGAGCGGGAGGCTCTCCGGCCTCCCGCTTCCCGCCGTTGACACATAAGCG
>JBGPTQ010000245.1:0-4255 GCA_041490725.1 Allostellaceae bacterium
CGTTTATCTATATCGAAAGTCGATTTCGGTTGCCGGTAATGAACGACAGGTATCTCTATGCCGGTCTGATCCGGCTTCACGTCCTGCACCACGCGGTCAACGAGCCGATTTACGGCCTCGCCATGATCGAGGAGCTGGCGCGGCACGGCTACAAATTGAGCGCCGGTACGCTCTATCCGATCCTCCATGGCCTCGAGGAGAGAGGGTTGCTGACCTCGACCGAGGAGCGTGCGGGCAGTGCCGCGCGGCGCGTCTATCGTGCGACCCCGGCCGGCAGGAGCGCGCTCGCCGCTGCCAAGCTCAAGGTGCGCGAGCTGTTCGGTGAGCTGTTCGAGGATGAATGACGGGCCGACAAGTCAAGCCGATGTTGGGGAAGGATGTTCAAGATGCGTTTCGACCTGTCGGGCTGCGGTGCCGGCCTGGATGAGTCCGCGCGGAGCCTGCTTGACCTGGGCCCGCTCGCGGAATCGCTCGGATATGACGGCCTGTGGATCAACGAGGAGCATTTCGGGCAGGGCAGCCGGGTCTGTCTCTCTCCGATCCTGCTGGCGACCGCCCTGGCGATGCGGACCCGCACAATCCGGATCGGTTTCTCGGTTCTGGTGCTGCCGCTGTTCGAGCCGATTCGGCTGGCCGAGGAGATCGCGACGCTCGATGTGCTCTCCGGGGGGCGCGTCGATTTCGGCGTCTCGCGCGGCAACACGAGCCGATATTTCGAGGCCTGGGGGCTCGCCTACGAGGACCGCTCGGCTGCCTTTGAGTCGCGCTTCGAGAGGCTGATCCGCTATTGGACCGAGCCGAGGGTCCAGGTCGGCTCGCGCACCGAGTCAATCGAGCCGAAATGCGTCCAGCTTCCCCATCCGCCGGTGTACGTGGCGACGTATCGCGAGGAATCCGCCGCCTGGATCGGCCAGCGCGGACTGGCCCTCTTCCAGGGCAGCCAGCAGTCGGTGGACAGCATCCGTCGCTGCATCGGTGCGTTCAGGGATGCTGGCGGCGATGTGGCACAGGTGCCGATCGGCCGCTTCGTCGTCGTCGGCGAGACCGACGAGGCCGCCCGCCGGGCCGCGTGGCCCGCAGCCGAGAAGCTGACCGCCAACTTTCGCCGCGGCGGCGAGCAGGTGCGACGGCGGATCTCGACCGAAACGGAACTCGAAACCGAGCGCTGGCTGCGCGAGGTGGCGATCGTCGGCAGCCCGGAGACGGTCGCCGAGCGGATCGCCGCCCTCCATGAGGAGCTTGGTTTCGGCAACTTCATGCTGGTAACGGGCTTTCTTGGGAATCTTCCTCAAGAGCAGGTCGTCAGGACGCTCGAGCTATTCGCCAAGGAGGTCAGGCCGCGGTTCCAGCAAAATTTGGAGCCGGCTGGGAGCCACTGAGCCGGAGACACGCAACGGTGCTCACCACGGACTGTCCACCGGAAACGGGAGGCGTGGATGCGTGCAGTTATTGAAGCGGCCGAGAGGACCGGTCATCCGGGTTCGGCGCTCGAAGTCCTACGTATCTTCCTGCGCCTCGGCCTGACCAGCTTCGGCGGGCCGGTCGCCCATCTCGGCTATTACCGCACCGAGTTCGTCGAGCGCCGCAAATGGCTCGACGAGCACAGTTATGCCGATATCGTCGCGCTGTGCCAGTTTTTGCCCGGCCCGGCGAGCACGCAGGTTTCGATCACAATCGGCATTTTGCGCGCTGGCCTGCCGGGGGCGCTCGCCGCCTGGCTCGGCTTCACGATGCCGTCCGCCGTGGCGCTGATCCTGTTCGGCTACGGGGTGACCCGGTTCGGCGATTTGTCGGGCGCGGCCTGGCTGCACGGGCTCAAGATCGTCGCCGTCGCGGTCGTGGCGCAAGCGGTGTGGGGGATGGCGCGCAGCCTGTGCCCCGACAAGGAGCGCGCCAGCGTCGCGGTCGGCGCGGCGATCCTCGCGCTCGCGGTGCCGTCGGCCGCCGGCCAGGTCGGCGCGATCGCCGCCGGCGGGCTGATCGGCTGGGGGCTGCTGCAAAACAGCAACGCGGCCCCCACGGGCGCGCCGCTCGCGGTGCATTTGCCGCGCAGCTTGTCGATCGCCGCGATGATCCTGTTCTTCGGGCTGCTGATCGGCCTGCCGCTGGTCGCCGCTGCGCTGCCGATGCAGCCATTGGAGCTGTTCGATTCGTTCTATCGCTCCGGGGCATTGGTGTTCGGCGGCGGCCATGTCGTGCTACCGCTGCTGCAGGCCGAAGTCGTCCCGCCGGGGTGGGTTGACAACGATACCTTTCTTGCCGGCTATGGTGCGGCGCAGGCGGTTCCGGGGCCGCTCTTCACCTTCGCCGCCTACCTTGGCACGGTCATGGGACCGGCGCCGAACGGCTGGCTCGGTGGCCTGATTTGTCTCGTGGCGATCTTCCTGCCGTCCTTCCTGCTGTTGATTGGCGTGTTGCCGTTCTGGAACGATTTGCGGCGGCGCCCGGCGGTGCAATCGGCGCTGCGCGGGATCAACGCGGCGGTTGTCGGGCTATTGCTCGCCGCGCTCTACCGGCCGGTGTGGACCAGCGCGATCTTCGGCCCCGCCGATTTCGCCCTCGGCATCGTGGCGTTCCTCCTGCTCGCGCTGTGGGCGGTACCGCCCTGGGTCGTGGTCATCTTCGGCGCGCTGGCGGCGAGCGCCGTGGCGATGGTGTAACCTACCGCGCCATCGAGATTGCTTCGCTTCGCTCGCAATGACAGCTAAACCCATTGTCATTGCGAGGAGCGGAGCGACGAAGCAATCTCGGGCCGTACTCGCGGCGGGACTTGCTAGAGAGGGCGGCCATGACAATCACCCTATACGATCTGGCCGGAGCCGAGGCGGATCGCCGCTTCAGCCCGTTCTGCTGGCGCGCCAAGATGGCGCTCGCGCATAAGGGGCTCGCGGTCGAAACCGTGCCCTGGCATTTCACCGAGAAGGACAAGCTGCCGCAGCCCAATGCAGGCCGGGTGCCGGTGATCGTCGACGGCGATCGGGTCGTGCACGATTCGACGGCGATCGCCGATTACCTCGAGGAGCATTATCCCGACCGGCCCTCGCTGTTTGGCGGCGAGATCGGCCGCGGGCTCGCCCGCTTTGTCCAGAACTGGACCGAAACGGTGCTGCAGCCCGGGCTCATCCGCCTGGTACTGCTCGACATCCACTGCCATATCGGACCGCAGGATCAGGCCTATTTCCGCGGCGATCGGGAAAAACGCTTCGGCATGACGCTCGAAGAGTTCATCGGGGACCGCGCGGCGCGGCTGCCCGCGTTCCGCGCCAGCCTCGACCCGCTGCGCCGCACGGTCGAGCGGCAGAATTTCCTCTCCGGTAACGCTCCCGGCTACGCCGATTACATCGTGTTCGGCGCCTTCCAATGGGCCCGCGCGATCAGCGATTTCGAAGTGCTGGCGGCCGACGACCCGGTCCGCGCCTGGCGCGGGCGCATGCTCGACCTGTTCGGCGGATTGGCCCGCCGCGCCCCCGCTTACGGCGACTGAACAGTGAACGGCCCGGTCATGAGCGCCCGGTCATGAGCGCCCGGTCATGAGCGCCCGGTCATGAGCGCCACTGGCGCGATCGCCACGGTCGCGCTCGTCCTGCATAGCCTTTCGGCGGTCGTCTGGGTCGGCGGCATGTTCTTCGCGCTGTTGGCGCTGCGGCCGGCGACGGCGCCGCTCGAACCCGGGCCCCGGCTTGAGCTATGGTCGCGCGTGCTGGACAGGTTCTTTGCCTGGGTGATCGCCGCGATCGTGCTGTTGTTGGTGAGCGGCTACGGCATGATTTTCGGGGTTTATGGCGGGTTTCGCGGCATCGGCCTGCACGTCAACCTCATGCAAGGCCTCGGCATCATCATGATGCTGTTGTTCTTCCACCTCTATTTCGCCCCGTGGCGGCGCTTCCGGGCGGCGCTGGCGCGCCACGATTACCCGGCGGCCGCGGGCCAGCTCAACCAGATCCGCGTGATCGTCGCGATCAACCTAATGCTCGGCCTGGTTACCGTCGCCGTGGGCAGCAGCGGCCGGTACTGGGGCTGATATTTTCGCGCCGTCACGCCGCGCCAGGCTGCGCGCGATTATTCGCGTTGCACGCTCATCAACACGAGGGCGGCGAGCAATACGCCGATTGCTTCCATTCCCATGGCGATCTGGCCGAGCATCATGCTGAGCAGGGTGCAGACAACGATCGTGGATCCGATCAGCATCGGCATGGCAGCAATCCCCAAATGGAGTTTCGGGTGGAATCCGGGGGGTTGACGGAACCGGAGAAGC
>JBGPTQ010000246.1:0-4253 GCA_041490725.1 Allostellaceae bacterium
CAATCGATGACGAGGCGCGAATAGGCCTGCAGCACCGCGGTGGCGCCGAGCGCCTGCGCCAGCTTTTCGGTAACCCCAGCGATGCCGATGTCCCAGGCGATGTGGCGCTCCAGCTCGCTCTCCGGCAGGCCAAGCTTGCCGAGCCGCCGCGGGATCGCGCGCCCGGCGTGGTCGGCGGTCAGAAAAAACTCGGAATGCCCGGTCGGCCGCAACACGCGGACTGGCGCCGGGTCGCCCTCGCCGATGAGGCGCTCTGGTGATTGCGGCATTATGCAGTCTCGGCGCCGGTCCGCTACCCCGCCGCCTTCAGACCCTTACCCGGTCGAGCGCGGCGTCTTCGCGCCCGCCGGGCAGCCGGTCGACCAGGAACCCGCCCGATTGGCGCCGCCACAGCGCGGCATAGGCGCCGCGCGCCGCGAGCAGCCGGTCATGGGTGCCTTCCTCGACGATCCGGCCACGATCGAGCACGATAAGCCGGTCCATCCGGCAGATCGTCGACAGCCGGTGCGCGATCGCGATCACGGTGCGCCCCTCCATCAGCCCGGCGAGCTGTTCCTGGATCGCCGCCTCGACCTCGGAATCGAGGGCCGAGGTCGCCTCGTCGAGCACCAGGATCGGCGCATCCTTGAGGATCACGCGGGCCAGCGCGATGCGTTGGCGCTGGCCGCCCGACAGCTTGACGCCGCGTTCGCCGACATGGGCATCCAAGCCGGTGCGGCCGTGCCAGTCCTCGAGCTCCTCGATGAATTCGAGCGCGTGGGCGCGCCGCGCCGCGTCGATGATCGCCGCTTCGCCGGCGTCGGGGCGGCCGTAGCAGATGTTGTCGCGGATCGAGCGGTGCAAGAGCGAGGTGTCCTGCGTCACCATGCCGATCTGGGCGCGCAGGCTTTCCTGCGTCAGCCCGGCGATGTCCCGGCCGTCGATCAGGATGCGGCCGGTCTCCGGCCGGTAGAACCCGAGCAGCAGGTGAACGAGGGTCGATTTGCCGGCGCCGGAGCGGCCGACCAGGCCGATCCGCTCGCCCGGCGCGACATCGAGGTCGAGTTGGCGCAGCACGCCGCCCAGCCGCGGCGCGCGGCCATAATCAAAGCTGACCGTCTCGAACCGGATCGCGCCGGTCACCCGTGGCAGTTCCACCGCGCCGGGCAGGTCTGGCATCTGCCGCGGCACCGCAATCGAGCGCATGCCGTCCTGCACCTGGCCGATATCGTCGAAGATGTTGGCGATCTGCTGCGCGACAAAGCCCGAAATGGTGTTGATCTGCCAGGCCATCGGGATCGCCATCGCGACGCTGCCGATGGCGATGTATCCGGCGCTCCACAGCGCGATTGCCAGCGCGCCGGTGCCGACCATCAGGAACGCGTTCATCACCGAGAGCGAAATCGACCACAGCGTCCCCAGGCGCTGTTGCGCGCGCCACGTCTCGGTGTGCTCGTCGACGGCGTCGCGGACAAAGGCGTCCTCGTCGCGGGCCCGGGCAAACAACTTTACGGTGAGGATATTGGTGTAGCTGTCGACCACCTTGCCGGTCAGGATCGAGCGCATCTCCGACATGCGGCGGGAGCGCTCGCGCATCCGCGGCAGAAAGCAGGCGAGCACCCCCGCATAGAGCCCGAACCAGGCCAGGATCGGCAGGGTCAACCGCCAATCGGCCGAGGCCAGCAGGGCGATCGCGCTGGTGCCGTAGACCAGGATGTACCAGACGCCGAGAATCGATAAGACGACGCTCTCGCGCAGCGCCGGCCCGGTCTGCATGACCCGCGCCGCGATGCGCCCGGCGAAATCGTTTTGAAAGAAGGTCCACCCTTGCCGAACCACGTGCCAGTGGCTCTGCCATCGCACCAGATTGGTGAGGCCGGGGACCAGCATCTGGTTGGCGACGATGGCTTGCGCGAAGTGGGCGGCCGGACGGGCGACGAGGAACAGCGCGGCCATCAGCAACAGCTGCGGTCCCGCCTCACGCCAGATCGTCTCCGGCGCTTGCGAGGACACGAGCGACACGATCCGGCCGATGCACACCGGGATCGCGGCATCGGTGATCGCGACGAAGAAGCCGGTCGTGAACAGCGCCAGCACGGGCCCCGGGATCTGGCGCACGAAATGCCAGTAAAACCGGAATACGGCATGCGGGCTGCCCAGTACCGGCGGCGGCGCATCGGGCGGCGGCGCGGTGGGGTCGAGCAGGCGCTCGAAAAACTTCAGCATCGCCTGCTAAATGCCCGGCGCAGCGCGGCGGGTCAACCAGCCCGATCAATTTGCTGTCATGCGATGCCGTCGCGATAAGCGCTGCCCGACGCGCCGATGCGGCGGCAGTCTGGGACCGGATCGTCTCTTGTAGGGTGGGTTGAGCGAAGCGAAACCCACCAGCGGATGATGGGTTTCGCTCTGCTCAACCCATCCTACGGCCGGTCCGGCGGTTTAGCGATGCGCGGCGTTGTAGCGCTCGAGCACCTCGGGGCCGGGGCACAGCTCTTCTTCGCCGAGCCCGTTGAGCGGCGCGTCGACCGTGTCGAGAAAGCCGTGCAGATCGCCGTGATCGGGTTCGACAAACAACAGCCCGGTGACGACCTCGCCGGCGGCATGGTGCTGCTGTAAATAGGTCAAGGCCGAGATGCGGTCGTGCGGGTCGTAGTCGAGCGCGAGCTTGTGCAGCCGCACGATCGAACCGTCGTGCTGAACCACGGTTTCGACGGTGCCGGGCGCATAATCTGCGGTAATCGCCTCGCGCTCGATCATGAAGTCGAGCTCGTTGACCGCCTCGTTATGGGCGCGCACGTAATCGAAGCTCTTGGTCGAGCCCGGGTGGTTGTTGAAGGCGACGCAGGGCGAGATCACGTCGATAAAGGCCGCGCCCTTGTGCTCGATCGCCGCCTTGATCAGCGGCACCAGCTGGGCCTTGTCGCCCGAGAAGCTGCGTGCCACCAACGAGGCGCCGAGCTGCAGCGCCAAGCCGACCAGGTCGATCGGCGCATCGGTGTTGACCGCGCCGCGCTTCGCCTTCGAGCCCTTGTCGGCGGTCGCCGAGAACTGGCCCTTGGTCAGCCCGTACACGCCGTTATTCTCGACGATGTAGACCATGTCGACGGCGCGGCGGATGCAGTGGGCGAACTGACCGAGCCCGATCGAGGCCGAGTCGCCGTCACCCGACACGCCGAGATACAAGAGGTCGTGATTGGCCAAATTGGCCCCGGTCAGCACCGACGGCATCCGCCCGTGCACGCTGTTGAAGCCGTGCGACTGGCCAAGGAAATAGGTCGGGGTCTTCGACGAACAGCCGATGCCCGACAGCTTGGCGATGCGGTGCGGCGGCAAGGCCAGCTCGAAGCACGCCTGGATGATCGCGGCGCTGATCGAATCATGGCCGCAGCCGGCGCACAAGGTCGACACCGCACCTTCATAGTCGCGATGGGTATAGCCGAGCGCGTTGGTGGGCAGCTTGGGATGATGGAGCCGGGGCTTGACGATGTAGGTCATACGGACCTCAGACTAATCTACGAGATTTAATTCACAATGAGACAGCGAGGCAGTGAGAAGGTTTACTCTGCGAGAGCAGCATCGACACCTAACCTCACCGTCTCTGTGCCTCATTGTGTATCTTCTTAGGGTAGGGCCTTGCGCAGCGGAGCGAGGGTGACGACGGCGAGCATGTCGGCGATCGCCTTGACGATGAACCGCGCGGTGATCGGGGTGCCGTCGTAATGCAGGATCGGGACGAGCCGGGCCGGGTCGATCTCCAACTCGGTCGTCACCAATGTGCGCATCTGCGCGTCGCGGTTCTGCTCGACGACGAAGATGCGCTCGTGGCTGGTGATGAAATCCATGACCTCGTCATGGAACGGGAAGGCGCGCAGGCGCAGCGTGTCGAGATGGATGCCGCGCGCTTCGAGCGCGTCGAGCGCTTCCTCCATCGCGAGGGAGCTCGAGCCGAAATAGATCGCGCCAAAGCGCGTGGGCTTGCGTGCCTCGCGGCTTATCGGCCGCGGCACCAGGCGCTTGGCGGTCTCGAACTTGCGCAACAGCCGCTGCATGTTGTCGAGGTAGTCGGGACCTTCTTCGCTGTACCGGGCGTAGCGGTTCTTGGTGGTGCCGCGGGTGAAAAAGGCGCCGCGCGTCGGGTGGGTCCCGGGCAGCGTGCGGTAGGGGATGCCGTCGCCGTCGACATCGAGATAGCGGCCGAACTCCTCGCCGGCTTCGAGGTCGTCGTGGGTCATCACCTTGCCGCGGTCATACTGGCGCGCCGGGTCCCATTTGAG
>JBGPTQ010000247.1:0-4228 GCA_041490725.1 Allostellaceae bacterium
ACCCCGGCCCTCTCCCCGCGAGCGGGGAGAGGGAGGGACCCGCGAAGCGGGAGGGTGAGGGGCGGAACGCGCCGCGTTTCGCAAGGAATGGACTAGGGAGAGGCCCGATGTACGAATTCGACTATAGCCGCCCGACCAGCATCGACGAGATCACGCGCCTGCTCGGCGACGCGGACGCCAAGCTTGTCGCCGGCGGCATGACCCTGATCCCGACATTGAAGATGCGCCTCGCCAAGCCCTCGCAGCTGATCGACCTCGGCGCGATCCCTGCGCTCAAGGGCATCAGCGAAGAGGGCGATGCGGTGGTGATCGGGGCGATGACCCGCCACGCCGAGGTCAACCGCTCGCCGGTCGTCAAACGCGCGATCCCGGCCCTGGCCGCGCTCGCCGGGATGATCGGTGACCCGGCGGTGCGCAACCGCGGCACGATCGGCGGCTCGATCGCCAACAACGACCCGGCGGCCGATTATCCGGCGGCGGTCGTCGCGCTCAACGCCACCGTGCGCACCAACAAACGCGAAATCGCGGCCGACAGTTTCTTCACGGGCCTGTTCGAGACCGCGCTCGGCGAGGGCGAGATCGTCACCGGGGTGCGCTTCCCGAAGGTGCAGGCGGCGAACTACCAGAAATTCAAGAACCCGGCCTCGCGCTATGCGATCGTCGGGGTGTTCGTGGCGCGCACCCCCGCAGGCGTGCGGGTCGCGGTGACCGGCGCCGGGGCTTGCGTCTTCCGCGTCCCCGCGATGGAAGCCGCGCTCGCCCGCTCGTTCACGCCGGACGCGATCAAGGACATCGCTATCCCGCAGGACGGGCTCAACACCGACATCCACGCCGGCGCCGAATACCGCGCCCATCTCGTCAACGTGATGGCGCGCCGCGCCGTCGCGGCGTGCGGTTAGGCCGAAGCCTCAGCCGATAGAAGGCGGACGCGCCCGGCCAGTGCCGGCTGGGCCGCCGCGGCAGCGAACCGCCGATCCGCCGTAACAACATGCGTTTGGTGGTGCAGAGCGACCGCGAGGTAAACGCAGTCGTAGACCGGGTGGCCAATTTCCGTCGCGAGCCTTAGTGCCCGATCGAGATGCGGCTCGATGGCGACCGAGGCGACGGGCGCGTTCAGCAGCTCGGACAGCCGCAGATTTGCTTCATCGGCTGTAATCTCGCCGATGCGCGCTCTGCGCCACAGCGCGTTCGCCGCTTCAGCAAGCCACAGGACGGGCGCCATCAAGTCGTGGTGGTCGAGAAGCGCATCCGCTGCATCGCTATCGGTCTCACGAAGCACCCATTTCACGGCGACGGAAGCATCTATGACAATCGTCACCGCTCGTCTCGATCCTGCCGGATAAGCTCCTCCGATCCGATCGAGATCCGGCCGCGGGTCTGCTCTCGTAATGCGGCAGCTCGCTCGCGAAAACCGGCGCGGCCGGCGCGCAAGGCCTCTTCGAGGATGATGCGGTGCTCGGCTTCGGCGCTCCGGCCGTGCTCGGTTGCCCGTCGCTTCAAGGCTTCGACGACGTCCTGCGGAACGTCTCGGACGAGGAGTTGGGGCATGCGGGCCTCCTTATGGTGCTATCATATGATAGCACTCCTGGTATAATCCAGCGCAATGCCGGGGTGGCGCGGCTGCGGCGGAGGGATTAGATATCTCGTATCCGGAGAACGCGCGCCGGGGCCCGCCCGACAGGCGTTTTTCGCTCCCCCTCTCCCGTCGGGAGAGGGATTTTGTTGCGATCGGGATCTGATTTGGATGCGCAAGCCCCTATGACCGCCCTACCCACCTCCGTCGGCGATACCCTCGATTTGCTCGGCAGCGCCGATTACGTCGCCGACCGTTCGCTGGCAACCGCGGTGCATCTCGCGCTGCACCTGAAACGGCCGCTGTTTCTCGAGGGCGAGGCCGGGGTCGGCAAGACCGAGATCGCCAAGGTGCTGGCGACGTCGCTCAATCGGCGCCTGATCCGGCTGCAATGCTATGAGGGGCTCGATGTCGCCTCCGCCGTCTACGAATGGGATTACGCCCGCCAGATGATCGAGATCCGCCTCGCCGAGGCGGGCGAGGAGGACCGCAGCGAGATCGAGAGCAATATCTTTTCCGACCGGTTTCTGATCAAGCGGCCGCTGTTGCAGGCGCTCGAGCCGGAGCTCGGCGGCCCGCCGGTATTGCTGATCGACGAACTCGACCGCACCGACGAGCCGTTCGAGGCCTATCTCCTCGAACTCCTCTCCGATTTCCAGGTGACGATCCCCGAGATCGGCACGATCCGCGCCGAGCATCCGCCGATCGTGGTCATCACCTCGAACCGCACCCGCGAGATCCACGACGCCTTGAAGCGCCGCTGTTTCTACTATTGGGTCGATTACCCGAACGCCGAGCGCGAACTCGAAATCCTCCACCGCAAGGCACCGCGCGCCAGCGCCGCCTTGTCGCGCGAGGTCGTCGAATTCGTCCAGAAGCTGCGCAAGATGGATCTGTTCAAACTGCCCGGCATCGCCGAGTCGATCGACTGGGCCGAAGCGTTGATGCAATTGGACGCGCTCGAACTGACCCCCGAGGCGATCAATGACACCCTTGGCGTCCTCCTCAAATATCAGGACGACATCGCCCGCCTCCAGGGCAGCGAGGCCGCTCGGCTCCTGGAGCAAGTCAAGGCCGAGATCGCCGCCGCCCCACGCGATGGTTGAAGCTGGGGCATCTCACCGAACTCAAAGCGGAAGGGCGGCGAAATTGTCCAGAAGACGCCTTACAATCGGGGTCACTATGTCGGTGTATCTTGCTTACCTGTTCTCTCCCGCAATGGCTGACTCACCTCCCGATATTGAAAGAGCTATGCGCGACGCTATGCCACCGGGAGCAATATGCACGAGAGGCACAGGAGGCTCCGCCCATTGCCACTTTCCTCCCAGCTTAAACGACTACGTTATCATATTTAGACAAATGGACGATATAATTTATGCCTATATACCAAATACTTACCAGTCAGATTATCTGAAGAAAACATCAAAAATATTCCAGCTATTTCAATTTTCTCTGAATGAAATTGATACCTGCATCGAAAAATCCCGCGGAAATGGGGAAAGTCAGATAATCCATAGGGGTTTAAAATTATTGTGTATTTACAACCAGAGAGCCTTACGATTCCAAATACAAAACAATAACAATTTTTAAATTCATAACTAAAGTCGTGTTATTGTGGAGAAAGAGCGGCAGATCAATCAATCCCTTGGCGACGGGCGGCTCCTCGCCAATCTGATGCATTTCGCCCGCACGCTTAGGGCGGCGGGGCTGCCGGTCGGGCCGGGCAAGGTGCTCGACGCGGTCGCCGCGGTCGAGGCGGTCGGCATCACCAATCGGCGCGACTTCTACTGGACATTGCACGCGGTGCTGGTCAACCGGGCCGACCAGCGGGTGCTGTTCGACCAGGCCTTCCATGTCTTCTGGCGCAATCCCGAGCTGTTGAAAAAGATGCTGGCGCTGGTGCTGCCCCAGCTCAACATCGACATGCCGCAGGACGAAGGCACCGAGATGCTGCGCCGGCTCGCCGAGGCGCTGCACCCCAACCAGGAGGCGCGCGAAAGCGGCGAGACCGAGCTCGATATCGATTCGGCGATGACCTTCTCCGATAAGGAGCAGCTCGGCGCGATGGATTTCGAGAAGATGTCATTGGAAGAACTGGCCCGCGCCAAGGCGGCGATCGCCCGGATGCGCCTGCCGATCATGGACATCCCGACGCGGCGCTATGCCCGCGACCCGCGCGGCGCCCGCGCCGATATGCGCGCCACCCTGCGCGCGGCCTTGCGCTCGGGCGGCCTCATCGAGCTGAAGCGCAAGAGCCGGCGCCGCCGGCCGCCGCCGCTCGTCGTCCTGTGCGACATTTCCGGCTCGATGAGCCGCTACAGCCGCGTCTTCCTGCATTTCATGCATTCGATCACCAATGACCGCGACCGCGTCTTCACCTTTGTGTTCGGCACAAGGCTGACCAACATCACCCGCTATCTGCGCCATCGCGACGTCGATCTCGCGCTCGACCGCGTCGCCGAGGCGGTCGTCGACTGGTCCGGCGGCACCCGGATCGGCCATTCGGTCGCCGAGTTCAACCAGCTGTGGTCGCGCCGGGTGCTCGGGCAGGGGGCGGTCGTGCTGTTGATCACCGACGGGCTCGACCGCGACGCCGGCACCGGGCTCGCGCATGAGATGGACCGGCTGCACCGCTCGTGCCGCCGCCTGATTTGG
>JBGPTQ010000248.1:0-4227 GCA_041490725.1 Allostellaceae bacterium
GGCTGGCGCGCCATACTTGACTGGGTTAGTCGGAATTGAACCGGATTTGCCATGCCTGACGTCATTATCAACGGCCCGGAAGGGCGCATCGAGGCCCGCTATCACCATGCGCGCGGCGGCACGGCGCCGATGGCGGTGGTGCTTCATCCGCATCCGCTGCATGGCGGGACGATGAACAACAAGGTGGTCTACACGCTGTATCAAACCTTTGTTCGCCGCGGCTTTTCGACCTTGCGCTTCAACTTTCGCGGGGTCGGCCGCAGCCAGGGCAGCTTCGACCGCGGCGAGGGCGAGCTCGCCGACGCGGCGGCAGCGCTCGATTGGCTGCAAGGCTACAACCCGAACGCCGCCTCGTGCTGGGTCGCCGGTTATTCGTTCGGCGCCTGGATCGGCATGCAGCTCCTGATGCGGCGGCCGGAAATCGAGGCGTTCATCTCTATCTCGCCGCCGGCCAATCAGTATGACTTCACCTTTCTCGCGCCGTGCCCGTCTTCCGGGCTGATCCTGCAGGGCGACCAGGACCCCCTGGTCCCGGCGGAGGCGGTGCAGAAGCTGGTCCACAAGCTGTCGCACCAGCGCGACATCAAGATCGATTTCCGCAAGATCCCGGGCGCCGACCATTTCTTCGTCGATTGCGCCGAAATATTGGCGGGCCACGTCGACGCCTATATCGCGGCGCATGCGCAGTTCGCCGCGCAGGCCGAAACGGCGGCCGTGTCCGGGCGCGGCCGCTAGCGCACTGTTTCCCTCTCCGCCCTTTAGGGGGGAGAGGGAGGGGCCCGCGCCGCAGGCGCGGGAGGGTGAGGTGGGTCTCAGCGGGCGCTCTGGAATCCCCCACCTCACCCCGGCCCTCTCCGCCCCCCAATGGACCATGGCGGGCGGAGAGGGAGTAGAGGGCGCGTCTTCGTGCGGCGCCTCCCGGGTTCTAGGTCTTCGAGCGGGCGGAGCGCAGCGCGGCCCACACCACTCCGGCGATGCCGACGAGGGTGAGGCCGCCGAACACCGCGACGACGGTGTTGGCCGAGCCGATCAGGCGGTCGCCGGCCTCGCCCACGGCGCCACCGGCGAACAGCAGCATCGGTGCCCAGACCAGCGCCGAGGCGATATTGGCAACCCAGAACCGGCCACGCGGCATATGCATGATGCCGGCGGCCAGCGGTATGACCGCCCGGATCGGGCCGAAAAAGCGGCCGATGAACACGCTCTTGCCGCCATGGCGTGCGAAAAACTGGATGCCGCTCGGCAGCAGCTCGGGATTGCGGCTGAACGGCCAGAGCCGGGCAATGCCGCCGCCAAAGCGGCGGCCGATCCAGTAGGACACCGAATCGCCGAGCACGGCGCCGAGGATCGCCCCAACCAGCACCGGCAGATAGGGCAAGGTGCCGGTTTTCGTCAGCGTGCCGACGGCGATCAGCAGGGTTGTCGCGGGAAACAGCAGGCTCACAAACGCGAAAGATTCGCCGAACCCGGTGATGAACATCACCGCGATTGCCCAGTTCTGATGCTCTTTGATGAAGTCGAGTAACCGCTGGGCGAGATCTTCCATGCATTCCGTCGCCGACGAGGGCCCCGCCCGGTATATGCGCCGGCGCACCCCGGCGGCAAGGGCGTGCCCTGCGGGGAACCCCGGCGCCGTTTGTCAGGGTCAGATGGCGCGCTCGGCGCGATGCGCCGCGACCAGCTCCGCGAGGCTGGCAAAGCGGAAATCGTAATGGACCCCGGCATCCGGCGGCGGTGTCGCACCCCAGCCTTGGCTCCCCTGACGCCGGTCGATCCAGGCCGAATTGAGGCCGCATCGATTGGCCGGCAAATGGTCGTGATAGAGGCTCTGCGCGACATGCAGGATCTCGTCCGGCCGATGCCCGGCCTCGGCCAGGCGGTCGAGCATATAGCGGAAATTGCGCGGATCGGGCTTGTAGGAGCCGATATCCTCGGCGGTGTAGATCGCGGCAAAGGCGACCCCGAGCCGCGCGTTGCTGCGGGCAAAGCTGGCCCGGTCGACATTCGATAGGATGACGAGGCGGTAAAAACGCTGCAGATAGGCCAGCGCTTCCGCCGAGTCCGGAAAGGCGGGCCAGTCGCCGACCGAGCTGCCGAAGGCGCGGTCGGAAGCGGCGCCGGGCGCGACGCCCCACTCGGCGGCAAGGCGCCGGTGCACCCGGGCGAGCAGCTCGGAATAGATGAGGCCGGGGGTTTCGGCTTCCTGCGCGCTTTCGTGCCGGGCGAAGGCGGCGAGCGCCGCGTCGCGCGAGGGGGCGCCGCCGGTCTTGGCCCGGAGCGGCTGCAGCGCGGCCCAGATCCCGCTCTCCCAATCGATCAGCGTGCCGTAGCAATCGAAGCTGACGACGGCGAAATCGCCAAGTAGCATCGGCGCCCCTCTCTGTCATTGCGAGCGCAGCGAAGCAATCTCGCGCCGTCGTGCCCTCGCTTGGCCGAGATTGCTTCGTCGCTGCTCTCCTCGCAATGACAGATCACTTTGGTTTATGTCTGAGCGAGAGCAACCGATGGCGAGGGCGGCGATGATGGGGCTGGCATCCGAGATCGATGTGGCGGTGATCGGCGCGGGCGCGGCCGGCATTGCCGCGGCGCGCCGGCTGGCCGAGGCGGGAGGGGTGTCGATCCTGGTGCTGGAAGGGCGCGACCGCGCCGGCGGCCGCACCTGGACCATCGACACGAGCGGCGACCCGCTCGATCTCGGCGGCGAGTGGCTGCATTCGGCTGACCGCAACGTGCTGGTGCCGCTGGCCGAGCGGCTCGGCTTTTCGCTCAACCGCCAGCGGCCGGACTGGACGACGCGGCTGCGCTACAGCGGCGAGAGCGCGGCGGGCGAAGCCGACTGGCTGCGCGAGCGCGAGGCGCATTATTGGGCGATCCACCGCGCCGCGCAGCGTCCCGAGGATGTGCCCGCCGCTTCGGTGCTGAAGCCCGGCGGGCGGTGGAATGCGCTGTTCGACGCGGTCAGCACCTGGGCGAATGCGGTCGAGCTGGAAAACCTATCGGTCAAGGACAATGACCGCTACCACGACACCGGCCTCAACTGGCGGGTGCGCGAGGGGTATGGCCGGCTGTTGGCTGCGCTCGCCGAAGGATTGCCGATCGCATTCGGCGCCGCCGTGTCGCGGGTCGAGCACGATGGCGGCCGAATCCGCCTCGCGACGAGAAGCGGCACGGTCAGCGCGGCGCGGGTCATCGTGACCGTGCCGACTTCGGCGATCGCCGGCGAGCACCTGGTTTTCGACCCGAAGCTGCCGGACAAGATCGCGGCGGCGTCCGGCTTGCCGCTAGGGCTGGCGAACAAGCTGTTCCTGCGCTTCGACGGCACGCTGCCCGGTGTCGATCCCGGGGTCGATGGCGAGGTTTTCCTGGTCGGCTCGACCCGGCGCCGTGAGACGATGAGCTATCAGGTGCGGCCCTTGGGGCGGCCGCGCATCCAATGCTTTTTCGGCGGCAATTTCGCCTCCCAGCTCGAACAGGGCGGCATCGCGGCGATGGCGGCCTTCGCCGCCGACGAGCTGGCCGGGCTGTTCGGCGCGCAGATCCGTGGACAGCTCAGCCCGCTCGCCGCCTCGGCATGGCGCAGCGACCCGTTCGCCCTCGGCTCCTATTCCTATGCGCTGCCCGGCCACGCCGACGATCGCGCCCGGCTTGCCGCGCCGGTCGACAACCGGCTGTTTTTCGCCGGCGAGGCGTGTTCGCCCGATTCCTTCTCGACCGTGCACGGCGCTTACGAAACCGGGATTGCGGCGGCAGAAGCGGCGCTGGCGAGCCTCCCTCCCTGATGCCGATGCGGGGCGGCAGCGGGATGACGAGCCGGGCGCGCCGCTTGCGTACCGATGCGACCGATGCCGAGAAAGCGCTTTGGCAGGGGTTACGCTACAGGCAACTCGGAGTGCATTTCCGACGGCAATATCCGATTCCGCCCTACGTCGCCGATTTCGTCTGTATCGAAGCCCGCCTCATCGTCGAGGCCGATGGCGGCCAGCATGGTCGAGCCGGTGCCGATTTGTTGCGCGACCAGAAACTCACAGACGCTGGGTGGCGAATGCTTCGGTTCTGGAACAACGATATTCTGCAAAATCGCGAGGGCGTCTTACAGGTGATCGCTGAGACGCTTGCGGCCCGGTCGCTTCAAGAGCAGGCAATGTACCAGGAGGGCCCCCCCCCCCAACAACCCCCCCCCCCCGGGGGGGGGGGCGCCCGCGCCCGGAAAAAAACACACCCCCACCC
>JBGPTQ010000249.1:0-4223 GCA_041490725.1 Allostellaceae bacterium
CTGCCCGGCGATATCGACGGCATGGTGCATCTCTCCGATATCGATTGGAACCGCGCCGGCGAGGATGCCATGCGCGACTACCACAAGGGGCAGGTCGTGCGCGTCAAGGTGCTCGATGTCGATGGCGAGAAGGAGCGCATCAGCCTCGGCATCAAGCAGCTCGCCGCCGATCCGTTCGAGTCGGGCATGGCCAAGCTGAAGAAGGGCGATGTCGTTACCGGCACGATCTCGGGGATCACCGAAACCGGGATCGAGGTCACGCTGGCCGACGACGTGCCCGGCTTCATCAGAAAATCCGAGCTCTCGCGCGACCGCAGCGAGCAGCGCCCCGACCGCTTTGCCGTCGGCGAGCGGGTCGATGCCAAGGTCACCACGATCGACCGCGCCACGCGGCGGGTGTCGATGTCGATCAAGGCGCGCGAGGTCGACGAGGAGAAGCGGGCGATGGCCGAGTTCGGCTCGTCCGATTCCGGCGCCAGCCTCGGCGATATTCTCGGCGCGGCGATCCGCCGGCGCCAGGGCGAGACCGACGAAAAGGAATCGGAATAGGGCAAGGCAATTCCGGGACGAGGCGGGCGCACCTCGCCCGGTGCTTTCGCGTCCTCGCGAGCACCGGTAAAACGCGCCCGGCGGGCACGGCCGCAGCTGGCAGTGGGCTGCTGCTTGACGCTCGCCGGACGGTTTGGCACGGTAGTCACTTGATCCACTTGCCAGCGGGCGTGGCCGCATGACGAAGTCTGAGCTCGTTCAGCGACTCGCGGAGGCGAACCCGCATCTCTACCAGCGCGATGTCGAGGCGATCGTCACCGCCATCTTCGGCGAGATCGCTGCGGCCCTGGGGCGCGGCGACCGGGTCGAGTTGCGCGGCTTCGGCGCCTTTTCGGTCAAGCGTCGGGATGCCCGGATCGGGCGCAACCCGCGCACCGGCGACAGCGTCCAGGTCGCCGAGAAGCACATCCCCTTCTTCAAGACCGGCAAGCAGCTGCGCGACCGCCTCAATCAGCTGGTTCGCGGCCGCTGAGCGGGAAATAGACAAAACGCACCGGCTTGGGCAGGTGCGGAGCTCTCTGCGATGAAGCTTGTGTTCTGGATCCTCGTCGCGCTGGTTGCGGCGGTGCTGGCGCTCTTTGCCATATCCAATCGCGCGGGCGTGTCGCTCGGTTTGTGGCCGCTGCCGGTGGTCCTCGAGCTGCCGCTTTACCTCGCCATCCTCGCCGCCTTGCTGATCGGCTTCATATCAGGCGTCCTGGCCGCCTGGATCGCCGGCCGGCGCCGGTGGCGCGAAAACCGCCGGCGCGGCCGTCGCATCGCCGCGCTCGAACGCGAGCTGGCCGCGACGCAGGCGCAGCTTCCAGGCGCGGGTGACAACCCCCCGGCGCGGCTTGTGGCGCGCGGCTGAGGCGCTGCGCGCCTATGCAGGTCATCGGCGGCGACGACATCCACCGATTGCTCGATTTCCCGAGCCTTATCGACGCGCTGCGCGCGATGTTTCGCGATGGCTGCGAATTGCCGGCGCGACATCATCATAGGGTCGCGGCGTCGACGGCAGAGGGTGCGCCCGGCACGCTGCTGCTGATGCCGGCCTGGCAGACCGGGCGCGCGCTCGGGATCAAGATCGTCACGGTCTTTCCGGATAACGCCCTGCACTCGCTGCCCGCGGTGCATGGCACCTACCTTTTGCTCGATGCCGCCACCGGCATGCCGAGGGCGCTGCTCGACGGCACCGCGCTGACCTTGCGGCGCACCGCGGCTGCTTCGGCGCTCGCCGCCGGTTTTCTCGCCCGGCCGGACAGCGCGGTGCATCTGATGGTCGGCACCGGCGCCTTGGCGCCGCATCTGGTTGCCGCTCATGCCGCGGTGCGGCCGATCCGCCAGACGCGGATCTGGGGCCGCGATCCCCAGAAGGCGGCGGCGCTCGCCGCGCGCCTGGTCGCGGCCGGGACCGCCGCCACGCCGGTCGCCGAGCTCGAAGCGGCGGCGGCTTCGGCCGACATCATCACCTGCGCGACCCTCTCGCAGGAGCCGCTGATCCGCGGCGCCTGGTTGCGGCCGGGCACCCATCTCGACCTCGTCGGCGGCTACACGCCGGAGATGCGCGAGGCCGACGATTCGGCGATCGCCCGCGCCAGAATCTATGTCGATACCGATGCGGCGTTGCGCGAGGCTGGCGACATCGTCCAGCCGCTGCGTTCCGGGCATCTCGCGCCCGAGCGGATTGTCGGCGATCTGTTCGGCCTCACTCGCGGGATTTGCCCGGGCCGGCGCGACCCAGGCGAAATCACGCTGTTCAAATCGGTCGGCACCGCGCTCGAAGACCTCGCCGCCGCGCAACTCGCCGTCAGCCGCATTGGTGCACGATGATCACCAGCATCCCCATATTACCGCCATGAGTGTCGCCGCTAAAATCTGCGGGTTGTCGAGCGAGGTCGCGGTGGCCGCCGCGGTCGAGGGCGGCGCGGCCTATCTCGGCTTTGTCTTCTATCCGCCGAGCCCGCGCGCGGTCAGCCCAGAGCGCGCCGCCGTGCTCTGCGCCGCCGTGCCGTCGGGGGTGCAGCGGGTCGGCCTTTTTGTCGATGCCGAGGATGCGGCGATCCGCGCGGTCCTCGACCGGGTGCCGATCGACATCCTGCAGTTTCACGGCCATGAAACGCCCGATCGGGTCGCCGATGTGAAGGTGCGTTTCCACCGCCCGGTCATGAAGGCGATCGCGGTCGCCGCGCCGCACGATGTGCTCGCCGCCGCGCGCTACGACGAAATTGCCGACATGCTGCTGTTCGACGCGAAGTCGCCGCGCCGGATCGATGCGCTGCCCGGCGGCAACGGGCTCGCCTTCGATTGGCGGCTGATTGCCGGGCATAAATGGCGGCTTTCGTGGATGCTGTCGGGCGGGCTTACCGCGGAGCTGCTGCCCGAGGCGGTGCGCATTTCGGGGGCCAGCGCGGTCGATGTCTCCTCCGGGGTCGAGCGTCGTCCCGGCGACAAGGACCCGGACAAGATCCGCGAGTTCCTAGCGGTCGCCCACACCTTGTGATTCGCCACGAGGACACGAAGAAACGATATTGTTTCGCACATGAGGCGGGCTTGGTGCGAAATGGGAAGAAAACCTTCGTGATCTTCGTGTCTTCGTGGTGCATCTTCGCCTTCTATGAGGGCAGCGATGCAGACACCGAACACCTTTCGCGGCGGGCCGGATGCGCGCGGCCATTTCGGGATCTATGGCGGGCGATTCGTCGCCGAGACCTTGATGCCGCTGATCCTGGCGGTCGAGGCCGCTTACAACGCGGCGAAGGACGACCCCACTTTTCAGACTGAGCTCGACTACTACCTCGAGCACTATGTCGGCCGGCCGAGCCCCCTCTATTTCGCCGAGCGGCTGACCCGGCATTTCGGCGGCGCCAAGCTCTATTTCAAACGCGACGAGCTGAACCACACCGGCGCGCACAAGATCAACAACGTGCTGGGGCAAATCCTCCTGGCGCGCCGCATGAAGAAGCGCCGGATCATCGCCGAGACCGGCGCCGGGCAGCACGGCGTTGCCACCGCGACGGCCTGCGCGCTCTTCGATCTGCCGTGCGTCGTCTATATGGGCATGACCGATATCGAGCGGCAAAAGCCCAATGTCTTCCGTATGAAACTGCTCGGCGCCGAGGTCGTGCCGGTGCATTCCGGCACCGCGACCCTGAAGGACGCGATGAACGAGGCATTGCGCGACTGGGTCGCCCATGTCGACGACACGTTTTACGTGATCGGCACGGTCGCCGGCCCGCACCCCTATCCGGCGATGGTGCGCGATTTCCAGTCGGTGATCGGCCGCGAGACGCGCGAGCAGCTGATGAAGGCCGAAGGCCGGCTGCCCGACACGCTGGTCGCCTGCATCGGCGGCGGCTCGAACGCGATGGGCCTCTTCCACCCGTTTCTCGACGATCCCTCGGTCGCGATGATCGGCGTCGAGGCCGGCGGCCACGGCATCGAAACAGGCCTGCATGCGGCCTCGCTCAATGGCGGGGTGCCGGGCGTTCTGCACGGCAACCGCACCTATCTGCTGCAGGACGACGACGGCCAGATCCGCGACGCGCATTCGATCTCGGCCGGACTCGACTATCCCGGCATCGGGCCGGAGCATTCCTGGCTCCACGATCTCGGCCGCGTTGCTTACGTCGCCATCGCCGACGACGAGGCGCTCGCCGCCTTCCAGCTCTGCACGCGGATGGAGGGCATCATCC
>JBGPTQ010000250.1:0-4219 GCA_041490725.1 Allostellaceae bacterium
ATGATCCCGACCGCGAGGTCGATGACGTTGCCGCGCATTGCAAATTCGCGGAATTCGCGCCACATGCCTGCCTCCGCAGTTGTCCGTCGAGATTAGCATGAGACCTGCCGTTGCACGACGCTGCCGGCCGCGCGCCGCAGCCGGCTCGCGCCGCTGAGATTGGCCTCGATGCCCGCGCCGGAGCGCTACACCGTCATCGTGCGCGGCCTCGTTCTGATGTGCAGCATCGGGATCCGCCGCGCCGAGCGCGACCGGCCGCAGCGGGTGCGCGTTTCGGTCGAGCTGACCGCGTCAGCCGAAGCCGGGTTTCCCGGCGAGGACCGCCGGCGGGTAATCAATTACGAGAAGGTCGTGGCGGCGATCCGCCAGATCGCCGCTTCCGGCCATATCGATCTGTGCGAGGGCTTTGCCGCGCGGATCTGCGATGCGTGTTTTGCCGATGCCAGGGTCGGGCATATCCGGGTCGAGGTCGAAAAGCTCGACATCTTTGCCGATGCCGAGGCGGTCGGTGCGGTTCTCGAACGCGCTCGCCCTTCCTGAGCACAAATCAAAATGTGCATCGTGCCTACAACCCTCTATCGTCACCCCCGCGAAAGCGGGGGTCCAGGGCAACCGCACCTGCCTTGGCCCCTCTGGATTCCCGCTTTCGCGGGAATGACGGCCGTTCGGTGAGAGTGTCAGCATGGCGCGCCCGCTTCTCGTCGGCATCGTCAATATCACCGAGGATTCGTTTTCCGACGGCGGGCATTTTCTCGACCCCGCGGCGGCGATCGCGCAGGCACGCCGGCTCGCCGCGGATGGCGCCGACATCGTCGAACTCGGCGCCGCCGCCAGCAATGTTGCGGCAAACCCGGTGGCCCCGACCGAGGAGATCCGCCGGCTCGATCCGGTGATCGCCGCGCTCGCCGGCACCGGCGCGCCGCTCGCGGTCGATACCTCACAGCCCGAGACGCAGCGCTTCGCACTCCAACGCGGCGTCGCTTTTCTAAACGACATCAGGGGCTTTCCCGACCCCAGCGTGTACCCCGATCTGGCCGCCGGGCAGTGCCGGCTGGTGGTGATGCATGCCGTGGAGAACGAAGGCCGGGCCCGGCGCGTCGATCTCGCCGCCGGCGAGGTGTGGCAGCGGATCGAGAGGTTTTTCGCCGAGCGGGTGGCGCGCCTCGTAGGCGCCGGCATCGCCCGCGAGCGTCTGATCCTCGACCCGGGAATGGGGTTCTTTCTGAGCACCCGGGCGGAAGCGTCGTTGCGTGTGCTGACCCGCCTCGAACGCCTCAAGCGGGCGTTCGGCCTGCCCGTCATGGTCTCGGTCTCGCGCAAATCCTTTCTTGCCGCGATAACCGGCCGCGCGGCGCCCGGCGAACGCGGCCCGGCGACCCTGGCGGCCGAGCTCTACGCCGCCGCGCATGGCGCCGATTACATCCGGACCCACGACCCGGCCGCGTTGCGCGACGCGCTGGCGGTAATGGCGGCATTGGCGGCCGAGGCCCAGGATCACGCAAACGCGAATTGATAGCGCCCGTACGGCATGGCGCGGCGCCGCTGGTTCTTGGCGGCGCAGCGCACCGCGCCTGGCAATGACAGCGCGCGGCGCGGAAGTGCCTACTCGACCAGCTCGGCCTCTTTCGGCTCGGCCGGCCCGGCCGGCGTCACCGGCGGCCGCGGAGTGAAGCTGAAGGCCAGCTTGTCAGCCTCCTTGTCGACCGAAACCCTGACGATTCCGCCCTTCGCCAGGCTCCCGAACAGCAGCTCTTCGGCGAGCGGCTTCTTGATGTGCTCCTGGATGATTCGGGCGAGCGGGCGGGCGCCAAACAGCGGGTCGTAGCCCTTCGCCGCCAGCCAGTCGCGCGCGCTCGCATCAAGCTCGATCGTGACGTTGCGATCGGCGAGCTGTTCCTCGAGCTGCAGCACGAACTTGCCGACGACCAGGCCGATCGTTTCGGGCGCCAGCGCCGCGAACGAGATGGTGGCGTCGAGCCGGTTGCGGAACTCGGGCGTGAACATGCGGTTTATCGCTTCCTCGTCGTGACCCGTGCGAATACCGCTACCGAAACCGATCGCCTGCTTGGCCAGCTCGGCGGCGCCGGCGTTCGTCGTCATGATCAGGATGACGTTGCGGAAATCGACGTTCTTGCCGTTGTGGTCGGTCAGCTTCCCGTAATCCATGACCTGTAAGAGGATGTTGAACAGGTCGGGATGGGCCTTCTCGATCTCGTCGAGCAGCAAGACGCTGTGCGGGTGCTGGTCGATCGCGTCGGTAAGGAGGCCGCCCTGGTCGAAGCCGACATAGCCCGGCGGGGCGCCGATCAGGCGCGAGACGGTGTGCCGCTCCATGTATTCCGACATGTCGAAGCGGGTGATCTCGATCCCCATCGTGCGCGCGAGCTGGCGCGCGACCTCGGTCTTGCCGACCCCGGTGGGCCCCGAGAACAGATACGAGCCAATCGGCTTTTCGGGGTCGCGCAGCCCGGCGCGGGACAGCTTGATCGCCGAGACCAGCGCCTCGATCGCGGGGGCCTGGCCGAACACCATGGTCTTCAGGTCGCGATCCAGGTTCTTCAGCACTTCGCGGTCATCGCGTGAGACGCTCTTCGGCGGGATGCGCGCCATCGTCGCGATGCACGCCTCCACTTCCTTCGCGGTGATCGTCTTGCGGCGGCGGTTTTCCGGCACCAGCATCTGCGCCGCGCCGGTCTCGTCAATGACGTCGATCGCCTTGTCGGGCAGCTTGCGGTCGCCGATGTAGCGGTGCGACAGCTCGACCGCGGCCTTTATCGCGGCTTCGGTGTAGCGGACCTTGTGGTGGCGCTCGTAATAGGGCTTGAGGCCGCGCAGGATCTTGATCGAATCCTCGATCGACGGCTCGTTGACGTCGATCTTCTGGAAGCGGCGGACCAGCGCGCGGTCTTTTTCGAAATAGTTGCGGTATTCCTTGTAGGTCGTCGAGCCGATGCAGCGGATCACGCCGCCGGCCAGCGCCGGTTTCAGCAAGTTGGAGGCGTCCATCGCCCCGCCGGATGTCGCGCCGGCACCGATCACGGTATGGATCTCGTCGATGAACAGGATCGTCCCGGGTTGTGCTTCGAGCTCGGCCAGCACCGCCTTGAGCCGCTCCTCGAAATCGCCGCGATAGCGCGTGCCGGCCAAGAGCGCGCCCATGTCGAGCGCGTAGATCGTCGCGTTGAGCAGCACCTCGGGCACCTCGCGCTGCACGATCCGGCGGGCGAGTCCTTCGGCGATCGCAGTCTTGCCGACCCCCGGGTCGCCGACATAGAGCGGGTTGTTTTTCGCGCGCCGGCAGAGGATCTGGATCGTCCGGTCGACCTCGGCCTCGCGCCCGATCAGCGGGTCGATCTTGCCGCCCTTCGCCTTCTTGTTGAGGTTGACGCAATAGGCGTCGAGCGCGTCGTGGCTGCGCTTCTGACCCTTCTCGCCACGCTCCTCCTCTTCGGCGCCCTGGACACGGCGCGTCTCCGAGCGCCCGGGAGCCTTGGCGATGCCGTGCGAGATGTAGTTGACCGCGTCGAAGCGGGTCATGTCCTGCTCTTGCAGGAAGTAGACCGCGTGGCTTTCGCGCTCGGCGAACATCGCAACCAGCACATTGGCGCCGGTTACCTCCTCGCGTCCCGAGGATTGGACGTGGATCGCCGCGCGTTGCAACACGCGTTGGAAGCTCGCGGTCGGCTTGGCGTCCTCGCTGTGGTTCGAAACGAGGTTGGTCAACTCGTTATCGACATAGGTGAGGACCTCGCGACGCAGCCGGTCGAGATCGACGCTGCACGCGCGCAGCACCGCGATCGCATCCTGATCCTCGGTCAGCGCCAAAAGCAGGTGCTCGAGGGTGGCATATTCGTGCCGCCGCTCGTTCGCGTGGGCGAGCGCTCGGTGCAGAGATTTTTCGAGGTTGCGTGACAGCACGGCTGCTCCCTTCCTGGCGATGAGCGCCTAGTCTTTTTCCAAGGTGCATTGCAGCGGATGTTGGTGCTGCCGGGCGAAATCCATCACCTGCGTCACTTTTGTCTCGGCGACCTCGTAGGTGAAGACGCCGCAGATGCCGACGCCGCGCCGATGCACGTGCAGCATGATGCGGGTCGCTTCCTGGCGGCTCTTGCTGAAAAACAGTTCGAGGATGTGCACGACAAACTCCATCGGCGTATAATCATCGTTCAGCATCAACACCTTGTACATGGACGGCTTTTTCGTCTTCGGCTTGGCCTTG
>JBGPTQ010000251.1:0-4214 GCA_041490725.1 Allostellaceae bacterium
GATCGCGCCATCCTTCAGGTGCACTTTGATGCCGCACCGGCAGGCGCACATGTAGCAGGTGGTGTATTTCACCTCGTCGGAGATCTCGGGCGAGGTGTCGATCGCCTCCTGCGGCGACCAATAATCGTGCCAACGTTCGAAAAAGTTCATCGCGCCCGTCTTCTACCATTCTGCCGGATGTGGACCCAATCCGGATACGACAGCGCCGCTCATGGCCGCTTTCCCTCGACCGGTTCGGCCGCCGCCTCGGGCGCGCCGTCGACCGGCATGCCCGCCTCACGATAGAAGCGCGCGGCGCCGGGATGAAGCGGGACCGATAGCCCGTCGAGCGCCCGGTCGAGCCGGATGCCCTTGCCGATCGGGTCGGAGGCGGCAAACAACTGTGCCGTCGCCGGATGCCACAACGACCGGGTTATCGCATAAACCAGATCGGAATCGATGTCGGCATTGACCAGCCACAGCGCGGAAAAGCCCAGAGAGGGCGTGCCGCTATCGACGCCGGGATAGCTGCCGGCCGGGATTTCGGTGCGGCTGTAAAAGCCGAAATCCTTTTTCAGCGCATCGACGATCTTCCCCTCGATTGGAACGAGCCGGATCGGTACGGCTGACGCAAGGTCGCGAATCGCCGGAACGGGGTAGCCGCCCACCAGAAATAAGGCGTCGAGCGATCCGGCCTTGAGTTCCTCGGCAGCCGGCCCCGGCCGCAGATACCTGCGGGTGAGATCCTTCTCGCCAAGCCCGGCTGCCGCGAGCAGAACGGTGGCATCGGCAGCGGTGCCCGAGCCCGCCTCGCCCAGTGAGACCCTTTTGCCCTTAAGGTCGGCGAGCGAATGGATCGGGCTTTCCGCGCGGACGACGAGGTGGGCGGCTTCGGGAAACAGGCTGGCGATCGCCCGCAACCGGCGCAGCGGGCCCGCTTCGGCGAACGCCTTGACCCCGGTGTACGCCCAGCCGGCCAGATCGGCCTGAGCGAAGCCGGATTCGAGCTGACCGCCATTGATAAGGCGCAGGTTTTCGATCGAGCCGGGCGTCGCCTGGGCGACCGCGACGAGCCCGCGCACGCCGCAACTGCCGCCATGGCCGCAGAGCGGGCCGTCGGCCGGGCTTGAGATGGCGCCGGCCACGAGGCCGCCGACCTCGAAAAAGCTGCCCCCGGTCGCCGCCGTGCCGATGCGGAAAAAACGCGGCTCCTGCGCCAGCGCCGCCGCGCCAAGCAATGTCACAAAAAACAAACTGGCGCAGACCGGGCCGCGCCAGCTATGCCACACAACTCTCGTCTCACGCGGTGAGACAGCCATGGGCGATGACACCATGCTTCACCGCCGATTGCAACCCGACTGTAATGGTCTTTCGATAGCGATTAGGCTCGGGATCGGCTGCACCGGGAGGGGTTGATGATCGGACTCAGCGAACCGATCGATCTGCGCTCGGACACCGTGACCCGGCCCTCGCCCGGCATGCGGCGGGCGATGGCCGAAGCGCCGGTCGGCGATGACCAGTATGGCGAGGATCCCTCGGTCAATCGGCTGCAGGAGCGCATCGCCGAGTTGCTCGGCAAGGAGGCTGCGCTGTTCGTGCCGAGCGGCACGATGGCGAACCAGATCGCGCTCAAATTGCTGACCCGGCCGGGCGACGAGGTGCTCGTCGGCGAAGAGGCCCATATGATGTGGCACGAATCCGGCGCCGGGGCGGCCAATTCGGGGGTCCAGTTCACCGCGATCGGCCGGGGCGGGCTGTTCACCGCCGAGGATTTTCGCGCCACCTGCAAGCCCCGGGGGCATATCGTCCTGCCGCCGACCGGCCTCGTCGCGATCGAAAACACCCATAATCTTGGCGGCGGCGTCGTGTTCCCGCAGAAGGACGCGGTAGAAATCTGCGGCGCCGCACGCGAAGCTGGGGTCGCCTCTTATCTCGACGGCGCCCGCCTGTTCAACGCCTCGGTCGCATCTGGCATCAGCCTGGCCGAGCTGGCACGGCCCTTCGATCTCGTCTCCGTCGCATTGTCGAAGGGGCTGGGTTGCCCTGTCGGCAGCGTGCTGGCTGGCGGCGCGGCCGAGATTGCCCGCGCGGTGCGCGCCCGTCGCATGTTCGGCGGCGCGATGCGGCAATCCGGTATCCTCGCCGCCGCCGGGCTCTACGCGCTCGACCATCATGTCACGCGGCTCGCAGAAGACCACGCCAATGCGCGGCTGATCGCGGTACGGCTCGCCGCGCTCTCCGGCATCGCGCTCGATCTCGGCACGGTAAAGACCAACATCATCGTCTTCCACCTCGTCCCCGGCATGCCCGATGCCGCGGCGATTGCCGCACGAGCCAAGGAATCGGGGGTGCTCGTCTCGGCGCTCGGCCCGCGCACGGTGCGCGCGGTAACCCACCGCGATGTCAGCAGCGAAGCCTGCCGTCGCGCGGCCGACCTGCTCGCGGCGGTCATCGAGCGGGGGTGATCGATGCCTCCGGGTTGCGCCGGCGCAGCAGATATTTCTGCTCGCCGGTCAGCACGAGCTCGTTCCGTTGGTTGTGCACGGTGACCGCGATCGTCACGACCCCCGTCGTGCGCTGCGTCGTCAGCTCGGCGATAGAGAGGCTCGGGTAGAGCGTGTCCCCGGGGTAGACCGGCTTCAGGAAGCGAGACGATTGCTCGATGAAGGCGATCAGCGAATCGCCGATGACATGGGCGAAGGTGCCGGCGCCCGCGGCGGTGAAGCACAGCACCTGAAACCCATGCGCCAGCGGGGCGGGATGGCCGCGCTCCCGGCAATATTCGACATCGTAATGGATCGGGTGATTGTCGGCCGAAACCGTCTGGAACGCCGCGAAATTGGCCTCGGTGACGGTCCGGCTCGGGATATAGAAGCGCTCGCCGACCGCGAGGTCCTCGAAATACCGGCTCTCCGGAAAGCGGTGCGTTCGCCGGTCGAATTCCTCGGTCATTGCGACGGCAGATCCCGCAAGAGCCGGGGCAAATCCCGCGCGCCGTGAAGGATACGGACGATCAGCGGCGGGTCGTGGTTTTCAGCATAGACAATCAAATAGGGAAACCCCGTCAATATGACGAACCGATACGGCCCGCTGGTCAGATCCGGGCGCACCACCCCAATCCGAGGATAGGTTCCGATACGCTCGGCCGCCTTGGCTACGGCGTCGCGCAACGCTCGCGCTGCTAGACGATTGTCCTTGCGGATCCAACGCGCCGCAGCCACCAGATCACGCCGGGCGCGCGGCGCAATGACCGCGGTGGTCACTCGTCGTCGGTGCCGATGATCCCATCTACTTCGGCAAGCACCTCTTCCAATGTGAATGTGCCGTCGCGGTCGGCTTCTTCTTCCGCTTCGCGCAACATCGCCGTGAATTGGCGTCTCTGCTCCTCGATTTCCTGCAACAAGCGCAGCGCCGATCGGACGACCTCGCTCACATTGTTATAGCGCCCCTCGGCCACGCACTCGCGGGCGAAGCGCTCCAATTCGGGCGTCAGGTGCACATTGGTGCTCATCGCGAATCCCGCTATGTCAAAGCTTGATGTTGACCATAATACCGGCGCGTCATCCGCGCCAGATTGCGATGCATTGCTCGGCTGCCTGCGCCGCGCGGGCGTCGATCTCAACCTCGGAGATCGTGCTGAGCGGGTGATCGATGACGACCGGGATCAGATCGGGCATGCCGAGCGCCGCGCGCTGAACCTCCGCTTCGTGCAGGAATTCCGTCGTGACGACCACCGCCGTCGGCCGCCCCAGCGTCTCAAGTGCAATGCCGTCATGCGTACAGCACGAGGTGCACGACCCTCAATCGCCGATCGCGGTCAGGACGATGTCGTTGTCGGCGGCGATCGCTGCGATTAGGGCGGGGTCGGCGGCTTTCGCGAAGCTTTCCTTCTGGTAGTAGTTGATCGCGGCAAAGCCGTAGCGGTCGCCCAGCCGCGCCGCGGTTTTGCGCAACAGCCGGCCGGCGTTCCATTTGGCATTGTCGAGGATCCCCAGCCGCAACCCCGCGAGCCCTGCGACCCGCGGCGCTGGCCTGATCCGCTGGACATCGACCCGGCCGCGCGGATCGAAGACCGTGAGATATTGAGTTTCCTTCATCCAACGACCTCCACAACCAAGTGTCATTGCGAGCCCACGGGTCGGCGTTTCGCGCCGCCCGAGGACATGCTCCGCGAAGCAATCTCGTGCCAGTCGTGCTCGCCTCGTCGAGATTGCTTCGTCGCTGCGCTCCTCGCA
>JBGPTQ010000252.1:0-4213 GCA_041490725.1 Allostellaceae bacterium
AGCCCTACCAAAGTCTCCTGATGCGGCTCGGTTGGCCTCAAAATGACAGTTTTATCACCAAACATTTACTTGCAACGTACAAAACCAAATCCTCCCGCGGCGGCGCCTCATTATGTTTCAACGCTTTAGAGGATACGCCTATTAAATAGGCAAACCCTCTTTTGCCGCGGGAGATGGCTATCCGCATGGATCGAAATAGTGGCTTTTCCACAAATTTATCCACCGCTTTCGGGGATAGCAGCAGTTTCGTTGCGGATTATCCAGACACCTCAAGGTGTTGCAAAGCAGGCCGGCGATCATAGCAACTCGGAGCGGGGTGCCCTGGCCGATGGGGTGTAGGCTAGCGCGCTCATCAGCTCGGCGACATTCGGCACGATCTTCAATAATCTCGGCACCAGCGACTGAGTGAAACCCTGCGCGACGAGATGGTCGAGCAAATCGCGCAAGGGCTGCCAATAGCCCGCGACATCGACCAGAAAGATCGCCTTGTCGTGCAGTCCAAGCTGGCGCCAGGTGAGGATCTCGAAGGTCTCGTCGAGCGTGCCGATGCCGCCCGGCAGGACCGCGAAAGCATCCGCCCTTTCGGCCATCAGCCGCTTGCGATCGTGCATGCTGTCGGCGATGACGAGTTCGCTGGCGCCTGGATGCGCCAGCTCGGCATCGCGCAGCCTGTCCGGGATGATGCCGACGACCCGGCCGCCCGCCATCAGAACCGCGTCGGCCAGCACGCCCATCAGCCCAATCCGCCCACCGCCAAAGACCAGCTCGATGCCTGCCTTCGCCAGGGATTCGCCCAGCTCCCGGGCGGCGGCGCGGTAACGGCGATCGAGCCCGACCCCAGAGCCGCAATAGACGCAAAGTCGAGTTACGTACTGCATCGCACCTCGCCGATCACCCTCCACGGACGCCCGCCCTCCTCCCCCCGTCTTCGTCCGATCCGGGGGCGATTGCAAGCGCGCCCGGCCCGGCCTAGAGTTGCGCGTGAACCAACCCAGGCGGCTTGCATCGGTGCGACGGGTTGTTTGGCTCGGATCGGCTACTGCGGCAGTGCTGATCGTGCTCGCCGTTTCCTTTGCTCTGCGCGACACGGCGCCGCCGAGCAGCCCGGCGCCACAGCCCGCTTCGTCGGCATCGCAGCTTCCGGCAGCAGCCCCAACGAAGCCGGCAACGGCACAAGTCGCGCCCGAAACGCCGCCCAGCTTCGATATCGTGCGGGTTGACCCGCAGGGCCACGCCGTGATCGCCGGCCGTGCCGCGCCGGGCGACCGGGTTCGCGTGCTCGATGGCGGCGCGCCGATCGGCGAGGTCACCGCCGATTCGCGCGGCGAATGGGTGCTGGTGCCGGACGCGCCGCTGATGCCGGGCAACCGCCAGCTCGGCCTCGAGGCCACCAGCCGCGAGGGCGGACCAGTCCGCCGCTCGGGCGATGTCGTGGCGCTGTCGGTGACTCCCCCCGCCTCGGCCGAACGCAACCCATCGACCCTCGCCGTCCTCATCCCGGGCGATTCCGACAAGCCGGCGCAGGTCCTGCAGCAACCGACGCCCCCGTCGGAGGGCCAATTGCTGTCGCTCGACACGGCGGAGTATGGCGCGCACAGCCGGCTGATGCTGTCCGGACATGCCGCCCCCGAGGCGCGCCTCAATGTCTACGCAGGCGATCGCCTGCTCGGCACGGTGACCGCGGATCCCGCAGGGAGATGGTCGCTCACAGCGCCGCATCGGGAGGGCGCGGGCGGCGTCGAGCTGCGCCTCGACGAACTCGCCGCGGACGGTAGCGTCGCGCGCCGGGTCGCCGCGCCGTTCGAGGCATTGGGCGCAAGCGCGCTGGCGGAGGGCGGCAGCTATGTCGTCCGGCGCGGCAACAATTTGTGGTTGATCGCCCGCCACCTCTATGGCCAGGGCATCCGCTACACCGCCATCTACCGCTTCAATCGCGACCAGATCCGCGACCCGAACCTGATCTATCCAGGCCAGCTCTTCAAGCTGCCGAAATCCTAAGCCCCGCCTCCACCGAGATCGTCGTCGTAGGATGGGCTGAGCGCAGCGAAGCCCATCGTCCTCGGCGCGGCTCGCGGTGATGGGCTTCGCTGCGCTCAGCCCATCCTACCCATCCACGGCATAAAGTTCGGCCGGCAGAGTCGGGGCGGCGCGGCCGCGCGCATAGAGATAGGATTGCCAGAAGAGGCACGCCGCGACCGAGCGCCAGGGCTGCCACGCCGCGCCGATCTCGCGCAGCGCCGGCTCGCTCGAGCGATCGGCAAGCCCGAGGCACTCGGCGACGGCGAGCTGCAGCCCGAGGTCGCCGGCGGGCCAGACATCGGGGCGCCCGAGCGCGAAGATCAAATAGATCTCGGCGCTCCACCGCCCGATGCCCTTGAGGCTGATCAGGGCCGTGAGGGCGGCTGCATCATCGGCAGCAGCGAGTCGGGCGAAATTGAACTCGCCGCTGGCGACCGAAGCGGCCAGGCGACGGGCATAATCGGTTTTCTGGCGGCTGAAGCCGCAGCTGCGCAGGGCTGCGTCGTCGAGCGCGAGAAACGGCGCGGGCGCGAGCGGCTGGCACAGCCCGGCGAGCCGGCGGTGCATCGCCGCGGCGGCGTCGATCGAGACCTGCTGTTCGAGGATGATGTGCAGCAGCGTCGCAAAGCCGTTGCGGCGGCGGCGAAAGCACGGCGCTCCAGCGCGCTCGATAATGGTGCGGAATACCGGCTCGCCGGAAAGGGCTTCGATCCCCTCCGCGAGCCCTTGCGGCGCGTAGATCATCCCAAGACAATCAGCCCCAGAGGGCCGGCTCGGGCGGGTAGAGCGTGCTGCCGTCGTAGCGCAGCCCGTGCGCCCGGTCGCTCGCCAGGAGGAGCGGCGCGTCGAGATCGACGAATGCCGCGCGCTGCGCGACGATGAAGGCCGGCGCCATGCTCAGCGAGGTGCCGATCATGCAGCCGACCATGATGACGAAACCACGCGAAGCCGCCGCCTCGGCGAGGGCGAGCGCCTCGGTCAGCCCGCCTGATTTGTCGAGCTTGATGTTGACCGCATCGTATTTGCCGGCGAGCCCGTCGAGATCGGCGCTGGTGTGGCAAGCCTCGTCGGCGCAGACCGGGATCGGGTGCGGCACATGGGCCAATGCATCGTCGGCGCCGGCCGGCAGCGGCTGCTCGATCAGCTCGACCCCAAACCCGGCGAGAGCAGGCATCACCTCGATCAGATGGCGCTCGCTCCAGCCTTCATTGGCATCGACGATCAGCCGCGAAGCGGGGGCGGCATGACGCACCGCCCGCACCCGCTCGACATCGCCGTCGCCGGTCAGCTTGAGCTTCAAGAGCGGCCGATGGCGCTGCGCCAGAGCCGCCGCCGCCATCCGTTCGGGCGTATCGAGGCTCAGCGTATAGGCGGTCACCACCGGAAGCAGCGGACCCAATCCGGCAAGTTCGGCGGCGCGGCAGTCGGCACGCTTGGCGTCGAGGTCCCAGAACGCGGCGTCGAGCGCATTGCGCGCCGCCCCGGGCGGCATCGCTGCCTGCAACGCTTCGCGGTCGAGCCCGGAAAAGACCGCCCCCGCCATTCCTTCGAGCGCCCGCACCACACCATCGACGCTCTCGCCGTAGCGCGGATAGGGGACGCATTCGCCGCGTCCGCGGGAATCGCCATCGAAGATCTCGGCGACCACCACCTCAGCCGTGGTCCGGCTGCCGCGCGAGATCGCAAACGGCTGGGCGAGCGGCCAGGACTGGCGGAACACCCTGAGGCGCTGCGGCGCCGGCGCCATGCTATGCCCGGTCAGCCCAGCAAGCGGTCGACGATCGCGCCAACCCCGGTGCGCACGGGGTCGATGCAGGGGAGGCCTGTTGTGTCCTCGGTGCGGCGCAGATAATCGCGCGATGCCGCGGCGTCGAGCGCCCCGGTATTGACGCTGATTCCGGTGCAGCGCGCCGCCGGATTGGTCAATCGCGCGGCCTCGACATTAGCGTCGATGCACAGCTGCAGATCGGGCAGCTTGTAGTGGGGCAGCCCGCGCATATGGGCGCGGGTCGGCTCGTGGCACATCACCAGCGCGTCCGGCTGGGCGCCGTGAATGAGGGCCAGGGTGACGCCGGCATAGGAGGCATGAAACAGCGAGCCCTGGCCTTCGATCAGGTCCCAGTGATCGGGGTCGTTGGCCGGGGTCAGCCATTCGACCGCGCCCGATACGAAATCGGAGACGACCGCGTCGATC
>JBGPTQ010000253.1:0-4185 GCA_041490725.1 Allostellaceae bacterium
CTTCCCCCGGCAATGCGGTTCCATTTTCGCCCACTGGGCATCGCTCAGCACATATCGGTCCATCCCAAGCTTGAATCACAATATCTAGCTCGGGGGAATCCCAAATCTCAACAGACCCTAGACCGGCGCTTCGTCCGCTGACGACGCGAGGAACTGATAAACCGCGGCGCAGTCCTTGCGGCCGAGACCGTGCGCCGAGGCCATGCGGTAGATCTGCTGCGCCGCGGCGGCGACCGCGACCGGCACCCGCTTCTCGCGCGCTGCATTGACCGCGAGGTCGAGGTCCTTCGCCATCAAATCGGTCATGAAGCCGGGGGCGTAATCGCGGCTGGCGGCGCTGTTTGGGTCGATGCCGGGGACCGGATGGTTCTTTTCCATGACCCAGGTCGCGCCCGAGGATTTCGCGATGACGGTGGTCAGGATCTTCGGGTCGACGCCGAACGCCGCGCCGATGCGGAACGCTTCGCTGACCGCGACAAAGGCGACCCCGGCGATCAAATTGTTGCATAATTTGGCGACCTCGCCGGCGCCGACCGCGCCGACATGGATGATGTTGGTGCCCATCGCGGCGAGCGCCGGCTTGGCTTCGGCGAAATCGCTCGCCGCGCCGCCGACCATGATCGCCAGGGTCCCGGCGGTGGCGCCACCGACCCCGCCCGAGACCGGCGCATCGATGAACCGGACGCCACGCTCGGCGAGGCGCGCCGCGACCCGCGTTGAAGTGCCCGGGTCGATCGTCGACATGTCGATGCAGAGGCGCCCCTTCGCGACGCCTTCGATGATCCCGCCGGCGCCAAGATAGGCCGCCTCGACATTGCCCGATGACGGCAGGATGGTAATCACCATCTCGCCGGAAGCTGCCGCCTCGGCCGGCGAGGCGGCGTGCGTGGCGCCCTGCGCGACCGCGCGGTCGAGCACCGCTGGCACGATGTCGTAGGCCACCGCCGAGAACCCTTTTTTCAACAGATTGGCCAGCATCGGCAGACCCATATTGCCGGTGCCAATGAATGCGATGTTCATGGTGTCCTCCTCCTCCGATCAGAGGCCGCTGCCTAACCGGCCGGCCATAGCCCGCGCGACCGCGACAAGGCTCGCATCGCTGCCGCGCGCGCCGACGATCGACAACCCGACCGGCAGACCATCGACCGTCGCGCCGGGGAGGCTGACCTGCGGCACGCCGGTCAGCCCGCCATGCGCACATAGCGCGGTGATGCGATCGCGCAGCGGCTCGAGCGCCGATAGCGATTGCCCGCACAAGGGCGCCGGGAACGGCGTCGTCGGCAGGCAGAGGATCGTTCCCGGCGGCACGAGCTGCCGCATCCGCCCGCGCGCCTCCTGGCGCACCAGCGATGCCCAGGCGCGCTCGCTCGCCGGAACGGTGGGGGCGAAGGCGAGGTTCCGTGCGACGCTGAACTGGAAGCGCGGGTTGTTGCGGTCGATCCACTCCTGAAAGGTCTGCCACGCCTCATAGGGCTGCAACGTGCGTTGCGCCCGCGCCCAGGCCGCGAGGCCGGGTGGCGCCATCGCCTCCTCGCGCACCTCGCCGACCAGCGCGCGAAGCCGCGCGAGCAGCGGTTCGAGAGCGGCCGCCGTCTCCGGATCGGCCAGCGCAAAGGCGTCGGTCGCGATGACGAGCCGCGTTGGTAAATTCTCGGGGATCGCTTCGCCGAGGATGATCGCGGAAACCCGGGCAAAGGTGTCGATGTCCCGCGCGAACCAACCGGTCGTGTCCGAGCTCGGCGCCTGGCTCATCATGCCGCTGAGGTCGAGCCGGCCATGCGTCGGGCGGATGCCGTAAATCCCGCAAAAGCTTGCCGGCACTCGCACCGAACCGCCGGTATCGGTGCCGAGCGCGGCATCGCAGAGCCCGGCCGCGACGGCCACCGCGGAGCCGGCCGATGAGCCGCCCGGCACATGGCCCGGCGCGCGCGGGTTGCGCGGCGTGCCCTCGAACGGGTTCTCGCCGAGGATGCCGAGCGAGACCTCGTCGGTGATGGTCTTGCCGATCAGATCAGCGCCGGCATCGAGCAATCTCTCTACCGCCCAGGCATGCCGGGTCGGGACCGGGTGGGTCCGCGCCCAGTCGGGGTTACCACCGCCGGTCGGATGGCCGGCGACATCGAACAGATCCTTGGCCGCGAACGTGAGGCCCGAAAGGGGCCCGCCCGGTTTGCCTTCGAGGCGAAATTGCTGTCCCGGGACGAAGGCGCCGATATCGTCGGTCATGACTGTTCTCCCCCGAGCAATTCGCCGACCGCCTTGGCGACAACGGCGTTCGACAGGATGACCGGCATGTCGAGCCCGGCCAGCACCGCGCGGTGGCGCTCGGTGAAGCCGATGCAGTCCAAGAGGATCGCCTGGGCTCCGCGCGATTTGAGCGCCGCGCCGGCTTCGCCCACCGCATCGGGCGGGGCCGTGTAAGGGCTGGCGGCGGCGAAGATCGGCGGCCGGGCGAGCGTTCGCCATTTCCCGGCTTCCGATTCGATCTGCCCGGTGATCGGCACGACGATGCCGAGTTGCCGGTGCTCGACGAGCCCGGAGACCATGGCCGGGATGATATGGTCGGGCTCGACCAGCCAGGCCTTATCGCATGCGAGCCCGTCGAAGGTCCCGGTGCACAGCAAGAGGATCACGTCGCACCCCTCGGCTTCGAGAGCGGAGAGCGAGCGTTGCACGCCATCCCGCATGCGACGCCGCGGCAGCTCGACCGCGCCGCCATCCAAAAGCCGGGTGACCAGCACCGGCTCGCCGGTCTCGGGCCGGTAGCGCGCAGCGATTTCGTTACGCGACAAGCCGTCGAGCACGCCACGATGAAGCCGGCGGACCGAAGCGGGCACATGGCGATCGATGATCGGGACGACATCAAGGCGCGGCGCCTGGCCGATCGTCAATGTGCCAAGGATCCGTTGGTGCATCCGTTGCACCTCCAACTGCCGGGGAAACGAAGCAATCCTGACCACCTGTCGGATCGATTGACAACGCCGGAATTGCGGATCGATGCTGCCCGCATGACGGCATGACGGCATGACAGCCCAGGAGAGCGGCGCGTGGCCATCACCATCACCCAGCTTCACCCCCAAATCGGCGCCGAAATCGGCGGCGTCGATCTGCGCGAGCCGGTCGATGCGGCAGCATTCCAGGCGCTCTGGCAGGCGATCGACCGCCATGCCGTGCTGGTGTTCCATGACCAGCAGCTGAGCGATGAGCAGCTGCGCGGCTTCGCCGCCCGCTTCGGCGAGCTTGAGATCGGCCGCTCGGCGGCGCGCGGCGGCAGGCGGCGCCTCAAGTTCCCCGAGATCGGCGACATCTCGAACCTCGACGAAGACAGCCGCATTCGCGCCCGGGACGACCGGAAACGGCTCGACAGCCTCGGAAATCGCCTCTGGCACACCGATGCCTCATACATGCCGGTGCCGGTCGTCCTCGGCATGCTGTTCGCGGTGGCGGTGCCGCCGCCATCGCCGTTTGGCGCCGGGGAGACCGAGTTCGCCGATATGCGCGCCGCCTATGACGCACTTTCGGACGCGCAAAAAGCGGCGATCGACGGGCTCATCGTCGAGCACGACGTGTTCTGGTCGCGCGGGCAGATCGGCTTTACCGAATTTCCGCCCGGCGAGCGCGAACAATACCCGCCGTCGCGCCAGCGCTTGGTGCGCCGCCACCCGGGGTCCGGGCGCAAGACGCTGTACCTGTCGGCGCACGCCTCGCACATCGTCGGCTGGCCGATCCCCGAAGGGCGGCTCCTGCTCAACGATCTGAGCGAGCACGCGACCCAGCGCCAGTTCGTCTACAGCCACAAGTGGCGGGTCGGCGATCTGGTGATCTGGGACAACCGCGACACGATGCATCGCGGCCGGCCGCACGACGAATCCCAGCCCCGCGACCTGCGCCGGGCGACGACGCTCGACGTCGGCTCCACGCTCGACGAGGCGGCATGAGTGTTCACCGGGGCTCGACATGGGTTTCGGCTAGGGCGTCAACCGCCTGCATTGACTTCGTGCGCGCCCATCCCTATGGTCCGGCGCTCGCGAGGGACCCGGGTCATGAAAATCGCCAATTCGTTGAAGACATTGAAGAAGCGCGACAAGAACTGCCGCGTGGTGCGGCGCAAAGGGCGGGTTTACGTGATCAACAAGGTCAATCCGCGGTTCAAGGCGCGCCAGGGCTGAGCCGCCTTCGGTTGCC
>JBGPTQ010000254.1:0-4173 GCA_041490725.1 Allostellaceae bacterium
GACGATGTTCGAGGAGTGGGTGATGACCCCGGGAATCAGCGCCTTGCCTTCGGGAAGTTTCACGTTCTCCCACACCTGCCATTCATGCTCGTGGCGCGGGTTGCCGGCCTCGAACGAATAGGCGCCGGCGTTGATCCTGAGCATGATGTCGACGATGTGCTTCAGCTCCATGTCGTGGACCCGCGGCCCGATATTGATGCTGTAGCAGGTGTGATAGCGGATGCGGTCGGTTGGCAGCCCGCGCAGCGCGTGGTTCAGCGCATCGACCCGGGTCAACGCCCATTTGCGGCAATCCTCGACGCTCGCCTCCGGGTGCATCACGTAATACGAGGCGAGCAGCGGGTCGTCGACCTGGAGGACGAGCCCGGCATCGATGATCGCGCGGTATTCCTCGCGCAAGGCGTCGGCCAGCGCGTAGAGGTATTCCTCCTCGCTGTTATAGTGTTCGTTGCGGTTCCAGTTGGCGAGGTTGGCGGGCGACACCGCCGGCATGAACGCCTCCTCGTGGCGCACCCCGGCGAGCGCTGCTTTCAAAGTGGCGATGTCCTGCTGCAACGCGGCCATGCCCTTGTAGGAAACCGGCCCGGTGCACACCCATCGGGTCCGCCCGGTTTGCCCGGCGGTGCCCGGCATCCCCGATGCCCAGGCGTAGAACTCGGGAAAGGCGCGGTATTCGCGCGACTGCCCCCAGTAATTGGCGCTTTCCGCGGTGGCGCTCGGCGTAATCCCGGCGAGCCGCTCGTTGACATAGGGGATGAACCCAATCCGGCCCATCTCGCCATCGGCGAGGATGTCGATGCCAGCTTCGCTCTGACGCCGCACCACCTCGGTGACGGCGCTCTTGACGCGCGCGGCGAACGCGGCCTCGTCGACCCTCTCGCCCTGCTGCTTTCTGAGAATGAGTGCGCGCAGATCGTCGGGCCGCGGCAGGCTGCCGACATGGGTCGTCAGGATCCGATCGGTGCTGCGCTTCATGGCGTTCTCCCGGCCTCAACGTAACAGTCATTCCCGCGAAAGCGAGAACCAGGGCTGTTTGACCGTCGCTCGCCCCTGGATGCCCGCCTTCGCGGGCATTACGGTAACGTGTGGCGCGAGATTGCTTCGCTGCGCTCACAATGACAATAAGAAGGGTCACGAGGAGTGCCCCCGATGCGCCTGTTGATCGCGATGATGAAGCACGAGACCAACACCTTCTCGCCGGTGCCGACGCCGCTCCAGCGCTTTGGCCACGGACCGGGGCCGCTTTACGGCGAGGCGGCGGTCGAGGCCTATCGCGGGACGGGCACGGGGCTCGGCGCCTATCTCGACCTCGCCGAGCGGGAAGGGGCGGAGGTCGTGCTGCCGATCGCCGCCGGCGCGCCGCCGAGCCGCCCGGTCGAGGATGCCGCCTATGAGCACATCGCCGGCGTGATCTGCGATGCGGTCGCCCAGGGGCGCCATCGGGGCGGCTATGACGGAATCATGCTCGACCTGCATGGCGCGATGGTCACCGAAAGCTTCGAGGACGGCGAGGGCGAGTTGCTGCGCCGCATCCGCGCGATCGACGCGGCAACGCCGATCGCTGTCTCCTACGACATGCACGCCAACCTCTACGATGCGATGATCGAGAATGCGACCGTCGTCGCCGGGTATCGCACCTATCCGCATATCGACACCTACGACACCGCCCATCGGGCCGGCGAGATCCTCTTCGCGGCGATCAGGGGCGCGGTGCGGCCGGTGATGGCCTGGGGCAACGTACCGATGCTGCCGCATGTCATGCGCCAGGGCTCGGACGATCACCCGAACCACGAATTGCAGGCGCGCTGTGCCGCGATGACCACCGAGGGGGCGCTTGCCGCCAGCCTCTTCACCGGCTTCCCGCATGCCGACATCAAGAATGCGGGGCTCTCCGCGGTGGTGGTGACCGACGGCGACCGGGCCCTGGCCGAGCGGCTGCGCGACGAGTTGCTGAACGAGGCCTGGGCCGACCGCGAGGCCTTTGTCTATCAGATCGAACCGCTCGAACAATCGCTGGCGCGTGCCAAGGCGTTGGGTTCATCAGAAGCTGGGGTGCCGCAACCCGGCGAGGGGCCGATCATGCTGTTGGACCATTACGACAACTGCGCCTCGGGCGGCACGATGGACACCACCGCCGTGCTCGCGGCGATCCTGCGCGAGGGCCTCGACAATGTCGCTGCGTTCGCGATCTACGATCCGGCGGCGGTTCAGAAGGCGATCGCGGCCGGCATCGGCGCCGAAATTGCGCTCTCGATCGGCGGCAAGATGGCGATGCCGGCGATCCCCGGCGACAGCCGGCCGCTGACCGTCACCGGCACGGTCAAGACGATCGCGCACGGAAGGTTCCGCAACAAGGGGCCGATGGGGCGCGGCGTCTTGATGGATATGGGGCCGAGCGTCGTCCTCGATACCGGCCGGGTCGAGATCGCCCTCATTTCGCGCCATGTCGAGCCCTCTGACCTCAATTGCCTGCTCGCCCTCGGGATCGACCCCTTACAGAAGCGCTATGTCATGCTGAAAAGCCGGATCCATTGGCGCGCCGGGTTGGGCGCGATGGCCAAGGCGGTCGTCGAATGCGCCGGGATGGGCGTGTGCACCTCGGATTACAGCCAGCTCTCGTTCACCAAGGTGCGCCGGCCGATCTATCCGCTCGACCTGCCGAACCGCTGACTTTAGGGTAGCCGAGAGCCAAGGGAGGACCCGATGGACGGCACGACTGAACTGCTCGAGAGCGACCGGCGCTTTCTGGTTCACCCGCTGCATCATCCCGAGGAGCACAAGGCGCCGCTCTTGGTCGAGGAGGGCAGGGGGGCGATGCTGCACCTCGCCGATGGGCGCCAGGTGATCGATGGGTTGGCCGGGCTGTGGAACGTCAATGTCGGACATGGCCGCGGCGTATTGGCCGATGCCGCGGCCGCGCAGATGCGCAAGATCGCCTATGCGTCGGCCTATGTCGGCGCGACCAACGAACCCGCAATCCGCCTCGCCGAAAAGATCGTCGGGCACGCTTATCCGAGCAGTTCGGGGGTCTATTACACCACCGCGGGGGCTGAATCGAACGAGTCGGCGTTCAAGACCGCCCGCTATTACTGGAAGGTCCGGGACAAGCCCAACAAGACCAAGTTCATCTCGCGAACGCACGCCTATCACGGGGTCACGATGGCGGCGATGAGCGCGACCGGCATGGCGATCTACCACAAGATGTTCGGCCCGCTCGTGCCGGGCTTCATCCAGGTCGCGCCGCCCTATCCCTATCGCTGGCAGGGTAATGAGGAGCCCGGGGTCGGCGCCGCCGACGCGGTCGAGAAGGCGATCCTCGCCGAGGGCGCCGACACGGTGGCCGCGGTCATTTGCGAGCCGGTGATGGGCGCGGGCGGCGTCATCGTCCCGCCGGAAAGCTATTTCCCGAGGCTGCGCGAAATCTGCGACCGCTACGAGGTGCTGCTGATCGCCGACGAGGTCATCACCGGGTTTGGCCGCACCGGGCGGTGGTTCGCGCTCGGGCATTGGGGGGTCGAGCCCGACATCGTCTCGTTCGCCAAGGGGGTCACCAGCGGCTATCTGCCATTGGGCGGGATCATCCTCTCAGAGCGCGTGCACGACGCGATCCTTTCCGCGCCGATGGACCGCCGCTACATGCATGCCGCGACCTATAGCGGGCACCCCGTGTGCTGCGCGGTCGGCCTGCGCAACGTCCAGATCATCGAAGAGGAGGGCCTCGTCGAACGCTCCGCGGCAATGGGGAAGCGCCTCCTCGCCGCGCTCGAAGAGCTCTACGACCTGCCGAATGTCGGCGAGGTGCGCGGGCTAGGGCTGATGTGCGGCATTGAGCTGGTCGCCGACAAGAGCACCAAGGCGCCGGCGCTCGGGCTCGGCGTCAAGGTTAGCCGCGAGGCGATGGCGCGCGGGCTCCTGGTGCGGGCGCGGCCGGGCAGCGCCGATCCCGTCATGGGCGACACGCTGTGCCTGTCGCCGCCCCTGTCGACCCCGGTGGAGATCCTCGACCGCATCCCGCAGATCCTGCGCGAGTCGATCATCGCCGCGACGAAATAAATTTACAATGAGGCAGTGAGGCAGTGAGAAGTTTTCCCCGCGGAATTCGCTGAGTTTTCGCAGAGTTCGCAACATAATTCTTGGGCGCTTCGCGCCACGATGTTTGTTCTACTCACCGTC
>JBGPTQ010000255.1:0-4172 GCA_041490725.1 Allostellaceae bacterium
GGCGCCGGTGGGTCGCAAATCATCAACCAGCTTGCCGTCGCCACGCCCAACCAGGTCAATCTGCGGGTGCGCATCGCTGAGGTGAAGTCGACTGTCCTGAAGGAACTCGGCATCCAGTTGAGCAAGGGTACCCCTGGTCGCTTTACATTCACGACCATGCCCCCGCTGCTGGACGCGGCTGCAGGCTTACCGGCCACCGCTTCGCTCGTTCAGCGACTATCGGGCACCAACAGCATTACCGTCCTCCTCGACGCGCTTACGCAGAACGGACTTGCCACGAATTTGGCCGAGCCGAACCTGACCGCTCTTTCCGGGCAGCCCGCGAGCTTCCTCGTCGGCGGGGAGATCTTCATTCCGGGCAGCTCGGTCGCTTCGAGCAGCACAGGGCCCAGCTCCAGCACAGTCGCGTCCGGCACGATACCCGTGACGTTCGGCGTTCGGCTCGATTTTACGGCGACGATCATCGATGCCAACCATATCAACCTGAAGCTCCGACCCGAGGTCAGCGACTTGGACTTCACGAAAACAACCACGATCAGCGGGAGCACCGTTCCGCAAAAAAACCAGACCGTCGCGGAAACCACCGTAGACCTCGGCAGCGGCGAAACCTTCGCCCTCGCCGGCCTGTTGCAGCGCAACACCAACGACACCGTCTCCCTGGTTCCCGGCCTTGGCGATATTCCAGTCATTGGCGCGCTGTTCCGCACGAGCAGATTCACCCGCGATGAAACCGAGCTCGTCATCGTCGTCACCCCGTACATCGTCAGACCGATTGAAACGGCCGCTGCGACCCCGGTCGATGGTTTCGCGGCGCCGCATGATTCATCGCGGATCTTGGCCGGCGACCTGTACCGGCAACAGCTGCCGGCGGCGCCGCGCGGTCCGCTCGGCGCGGGCGCTCAGGGCCTGATCGGCCCCGGCGGCTTCCGCTTGGATTGAGCGAGGAGCCCGATCATGAAAACCCGCCTCCATCTCCTCGCCATCCCAGTGATGCTGGCGCTGGCCGCGTGCCGGCCCGGAACCGCCGAGTATACCGAAGCCGAAGCCCCGAACCTGCTGCGCGTCGACAGCGCCGCGACCCATCTCGAGCTCGCCTTCGCCGCCGGGTCCTATCAGCTTTCGCCACGCGAGGCGGGCCGGCTGCACGAGCTGGCGCGCTCCGGACGGATCAGCCCCGAGGATCGCGTGACCATCTCGACTTCCGGCGATCCGTTCCTCCGGGAGCACCGCGTCGCGACGATTTCGAGCGAGCTTCTGCGGTTCGGCATTGTCGCTGCGGCAAGTCCGGTGGCCGGGGTGCCGCGCGATCACGCGGTCATCGCGGTCGGGCGCTACATGATCAGCCTGCCCGCCTGCCCGAACTGGAGCCAGGCATCGGCATCCGATTTCACCAACGCCAAATCGAGCAATTTCGGCTGCGCCACGGCGAGCAATTTCGGGCTCATGGTGTCCAGTCCGGCCGACCTCGTCAGCGGACGCGCACTCGGGCTCACCTCCGGCAGACAGGCAGTGGCAGCGGTGCAGCGCTACAATAGCGAAGCCGTCAACACCCCGAAGCAGTTCGACGGCGCCGCGGCATCCCCGGGCAGCATCGCCGGGGCAGCGCTGAGCGCCAGCGGCGGAGGGAAATGATGATCGCGCCGCCCGCCCCTCCCCCAGAGTACCAAGCCGAACGTCAGGGGGTGCTCGGTCCGACAGGCGCAACCTTCACTGAAGCACCCGGCGGCGCAGGCGGCGGCGCGGGAGGGAGTCAACCGTGAGAGCAGCCACCGCAGTCAGCCCCGCCCCCCCTGCTGCGAAAAAGCCAGATCGCGAAGGGATCATCGCCGTCCTGCAGGATCAGCCGACCTTCGATCGGATCCAGGCGAGCATCCGCGAGCTTCAGCTCGATGACGAGATGATCCTAGAGCCGACGCTGGATTCCGCCCTGCGGCGCATCCGCGAGGGAGCCGCGCCGCGCATCCTTATTCTGGATCTCGCGGACTCGACTGCGCCGATCGCCGAACTCAGCGCGGCGCGCGCGGTCGGCGGCGTCGATCTCAAGCTCCTGGCGCTCGGCACAGTGAATGATGTGGCCCTGTTCCGCGATCTGCTCGCGGCCGGTGCGTCGGATTACCTCGTCAAACCGCTAACTCGCGAGGCGATCGCGCTTGGCCTCGAAAAGCAGGCGACCGGCGCAGGTGGCGGGCCGGGCGCCGGCCTTGGCCAAATCATTGCCTTCATCGGCAGCCGCGGCGGCGTCGGGACCACGACGACGGCGGTCGGCTGCGCTTGGTTGCTGTCCGACAAGCGCAAGGAAAACACCGCGCTCGTCGACCTCGATCTGCATTTCGGCACGGTGGCGCTCAATCTCGATACCGACCCTGGCACCGGGTTGTGCGAAGCGCTGGAACAGCCGTCGCGCATCGATGCCCTGTTCGTCGATCGGGCGACGGTGAAGGCATCGGACACGCTGCGCATCCTCGCCTCCGAGGCGGCGATCGCCGAGACGCTGATGATCGATGCCGGCGCGATCGACGTCCTCCTCTACGAGCTACGGCGCAAATTCACCTGGATTGTCATCGATTTGCCGCGCTGGGTGACGCCGACGCAGCGGCTCGTGCTGGCTGCGGCAAGCCGGATCGTAATCATCTGCGAGCGCAGCCTTGCCGGTTTGCGCGACACCATCCGCCTGCAGACCCTGGTGCGCGAACACGCGCCCCAAGCCCAGGTTCTGATGGTCGATGCCGGCGCCAGCGGCGAGCGAGCGACGGTCGGTAAATCCGAGTTTGAAAAGGCCGTTGGTAAATCGCTTGACGTAACCCTGTCACACGACGCCAAATCGGCTGCGGCGGCGACCAATGCCGGTCAGCCGTTGCCGCTGGCGGCGCCGCGCAGTCCTGTGGTGCGCGAACTCGAACAGCTTGTTGCGGCTCTCGCCGGTACCGCCGAGACGCAAAAACGCAAGATCTTTGGGTTCCCCCGATGGTAACAATGTTTGGACGACAGCGGACTGAAGGCGGGCTCGATGCCCGCATCGCCGAGCTTTCGGCACGGCGAGAGAGGGTCGCTGGCAGCCCGGCGCCGAGCAGCGCGCCGCTGCCGGAACAGACGATCGCGCCGGTTCCGGTGATCGACCCGGAGGCAACGATCGAGGAACGCCTTCTTATCGCCCGCGAGGAGTTGAGCGCTCGCCTTGGGGCGGAGATCCGGCCCGAGCGGCGTGCCCTGCTCACCCGCGGCGATCTCGCTAAGATCGTCGACGCCGCGGTGCAGGCTTATTTCGTCCGCCACACGATGGACGCCAATCCGCTCGCGCGCCGCGATCTGATCACCGACATCCTACAGACGCTGATCGCTCCTGAAGGAGGCGAGGCGGGCGGGCGGCGCAACCCCCACAAAGCCGCGATCGAGGCGGCGAAGGCACAGATCCAGCCGCTCGTGCTCGAACACATGGATGTCGGCGCGGCCGCCGATATGCCGCGCCCGGCGTTCGAGGCGCAACTTACCGGCTGGGTCAAGGAGCTCCTCGCCGAGACCAAGATCCAGCTGAATTTCACCGAGCAGCGCGAGCTCGTCGAATCGCTAATTGCCGACATGTTGGGGCTTGGCCCGCTCGAGCCGCTGATTGCGGACGAGACCGTCAGCGACATCATGGTCAACGGGCCGAAGCAGGTTTACGTCGAGCGGCGCGGCAAACTCGAACTGACCGACGTGACGTTCCGCGACAACTCGCACCTGATGAACATCTGCACCAAGATCGTGACGCGGATCGGTCGCCGCATCGACGAGTCGCGGCCGCTCGTCGATGCGCGTCTGCCTGACGGCAGCCGCGTCAACATCATCATCCCGCCGCTGGCGATCGACGGAGCCTCGGTCTCGATCCGAAAATTCTCCAAGAAATCGATCACGCTCGACATCATGGCGGCTAATAACAGCATCTCGCCGGCCATGGCGACGGTGCTGAAGATCGCGGCGCGGTGCCGGCTCAACATCCTGATCTCCGGCGGCACCGGATCGGGCAAGACGACCCTCCTGAATGCGCTGTCGCGCATGATCGACAGCACCGAGCGCACGGTCACAATCGAAGATGCCGCCGAGCTGCAGCTGCAGCAGCCGCACGTCGTGCGGCTCGAGACTCGCACGGCCAATCTCGAGGGCACCGGCGAAATCAATATGCGCGATCTGTTGAA
>JBGPTQ010000256.1:0-4166 GCA_041490725.1 Allostellaceae bacterium
AAGGCCGGCAATCGGGTGCGCATCACCGGCCAGCTGATCGACACGGCCACCGGCGCGCACATCTGGGCCGACCGGATCGATGGGGCACTCGACGACATCTTTGAATTGCAGGATCAGGTCGCGAGCAGTGTCGCCGGCGCGATTGAACCGAGGTTGCGCCTTGCGGAGATCGAACGGGTGGCGCGCAAACCGACCGAAAGCCTTGATGCCTACGAATTGTACCTGCGGGCGCTCGCCAACTTCCACAAGCTGACCCTCGACGGGTTCGACGCAGCGATCGGCCTCCTCCGGCAGGCGCTCGCGATCGATCCCGATTACGCTCCGGCCGCGGGTTTGATCGGGGATGTCCGCCAGAGCCAACGTGTTCAGGGCGTAAACCTGTCAGACGCTCAGGTCAGCGACGCCCTCCGTTTAGCCAGGCATGCGATCGACCTCGGTCGGGACGATCCCGACGCCCTATGGATGGGCGGGGCCACGCTTGCGCTGTTGGCGGGCGAACACGCCGCAGCAATGAGCGCGATCGATCGTGCCACCGCGCTCAACCCGAACTGCGCTCACGCCTGGTATGTGGCCGGCCTCGTGAATTGCTTCGCAAACCAACCGGACGGAGCCATTGCCGCGGTACAACGCGCGATGCGGCTGAGCCCACTCGATCCGCTTAGCTCTTTGTTCCAGCTTGTCCTTGCCTACGGCCTGATGCTCGCGGGCCGGTATGAGGAAGCGATGGAATGGGTGGACCGGTCGCTGCATGACCGACCGGGTTCCCACGCCGCGGTCCGCGTCAAGGTGGCTCTCTGCGGTTACCTCGGTCGGGTCGAGGAGGGGCGCGAGTGGGTGCGCCGGCTGCTTGAAGCCAACCCGGCTATGACGGTCGCCGGCTTCGAGGCGTATTCGGTATCGCACCACGTACCGGGAACGACCGCCGTGTGGCTCGAAGGGTTGCGCAAGGCCGGGCTGCCGGAGCGATGACTCAGACCCGCCGCCTTGCCGCGATCCTCGCCGCCGATGTCGCGGGTTACTCGCGGCTGATGGGGGTGGATGAGGAAGGCACGCTCGCCGCGCTCAAGGCGATCCGGGCCGAGCTGGGCGACCCGAAGATCGCGGAGCATCACGGCCGCATCGTCAAAACCACAGGCGACGGCTTGCTGGTGGAGTTCGGCAGCGTCGTCGATGCGGTGCGCTGCGCGGTCGAATTGCAGCGCGAGATGGCCCGGCGCAACGAAGCGGTGCCGGCGGAGCGGCGGATCGAGCTGCGCATCGGCATCAATCTCGGCGACATCATCAGCGACGACAACGACATCTACGGCGACGGCGTCAATGTCGCGGCGCGCCTCGAAGCCCTGGCCGAGCCGGGCGGGATCTGCGTCAGCCGGGTGGTGCGCGACCAGGTGCGCGACAAGCTCGATGTCGCCTTCGACGACCGGGGCGAGCAGCAGGTCAAGAACATCGCCCGGCCGGTCCGCGTCTTCGATGTGCGGATCGCCTCGGAAACAGCAACACCGGCGCCAGCACCAAATCCGGCTGCCAGGGCGGCGCTGCCATTGCCTGACAAGCCGTCGATCGCGGTATTGCCGTTCACCAATATGAGCGGCGACCCTGAGCAGGAATATTTCGCCGACGGCATGGTCGAAGACATCATCACCGGCCTGTCGCGGATCAAATGGCTGTTCGTCATCGCCCGCAACTCGACCTTTGTCTACAAGGGCAAGGCGATCGACGTGAAGCAGGTCGGCCGGGAATTGGGCGTGCGCTATCTGCTCGAGGGCAGCGTGCGCAAGGCGGGCAACCAGGTGCGCGTCACCGGCCAGCTGATCGATACCGCGGACGCCACGCATGTCTGGGCGCAGCGTTACGATCGCGCGCTCGACGACATCTTCGCGTTGCAGGACGAGTTGACGATGAGTGTGATCGGCGCCATCGAGCCGACGCTGCGCCAGGCCGAGATTGAGCGGGCCAAGCGCAAGCGGCCCGACAGCCTGGATGCCTATGATCTATATCTGCGCGCCCTGCCCTTTGCTTTCGCCGCGATGCCGGAGTTTGCCGATCAAGCGCTTGGGCTGCTCCAAAAGGCGGTTGCGATCGAGCCCGATTATGCTGTCGCGCACGCCTACATCGCATGGTGCTTCGAAAATCGCTACCTGCGCGGTGGTCTCGACGAGGAAACGCGGGTCGCCGGGGTCCACCATGCCCGCATCGCGATCGCGACCGGCGGCGACGATGCCACCGCGCTCGCGGTCGCCGCTTTTGTCATCGGGATTCTCGAACGGGACTATCAGACCGCCTTCAACGCCTTCGATCAATCGATGGCGCTGAGCCCGTCGTCGGCACTGGCATACGGCTTCAGCTCGATCGTTCGTGCGTGGCACGGCGACAGCCCGACTTCCGTCGAGCAGGCCGAAACCGCGATCCGCCTCAGCCCGTTCGACCCGTTGATCTACCTGCCCTATGTTGGGCTCGCGTACGCGCATTTCTTTGCCGGCCGCTTCGAGGAATCGGCGAGCGCTGCGAGCCGGGCCGCGCAATCAAACCCGGGGTTCAGCGTTCCCTTTGTCTTGCAAACTGCCGCCCTAGCCAGGCTCGGCCGCATCGACGAAGCGACAGCGAGTGCACAGCGGGCGCTCTCCTTAGAGCCGACATTGACGATCGGCTCTTTCGTCGGATCCAACTTCACCAGTCCGGAACGTCTCGGCCTGCTTGCCGAGGCATTGCGCCAGGCGGGGCTGCCGGAGTAGCCGGCGACCCTGGTCAGCCGAGAAATGCCGGAGGACAGGATGAATGCCATCATTCGACCGCTGACTCGGAGCGATCTGCCGGCGGCGCGGCGCATAGTCTCTACCGCTTTCGGCACGTTTCTCGGGGCGCCTGACCCGGAGAATTTCTGGGCCGACCGCGACCTGGTCTTTGGGCGGTTCGCGGCGGAACACGTCGCCAGCTTTGCCGCGGAACTGGACGGCGAGCTGGTCGGGTCCAATTTCGTCACCAAGTGGGGCAGCGTCGGGTTCTTCGGGCCGCTGACGGTCCACCCCGACCAGCAGGGGCGAGGGATCGCCAAAAGCCTGGTCGAGGCGGTCAGCGCGCAGCTCGATGCCTGGGGCACCAGCCATGCCGGGCTGTTCACCTTCGCGCAGAGTGCCCTGCACTTGGCGCTCTATCAGAAATTCGGGTTCCACGCCCGGTTCCTGACCGCGATCATGATGGCGCCGGCACGGTCGGTTGAAACGGCGCTGCCCTGGTCGCGCTATTCGGCGCTGCCGGAGAGCGAGCGGTCTGCCGCCGAGAAATCCTGCCGCGAGCTGACCGAGGACATCTATGCGGGTTTGGATCTGAGCGCCGAGATCCGCACCGTCGCGGCGCGCAATCTCGGCGACACGGTTCTGCTATGGGATAATGGCAGCCGCCTCGCCGGCTTCGCGATCTGCCATTGGGGGCCGGCGAGCGAGGCCGGCGTCGGCTGCTCTTTTGTCAAGTTTGGCGCCGTGCGGCCGGGACCGGGGGCCGAAGAGCGCTTCGCCCGACTCCTCGATTCCTGCGGCGCGCTCGCCGTGTCGGTCGGGATGCCGAGCGTATTGGCGGGGGTCAACATGGCGCGCCAGGAAGCCTACCGTCACATGGTGGCGCGCGGGTTCCGCACCGAAATCCAGGGCGTGACGATGCATCGGCCCAACGAGGCGGGCTACAGCCGGGCCGGGATCTACCTGCTCGACGACTGGCGCTAAGCGACAGCTCGCGCCAGCTCGTCGAGCAGCGCCTTGGCCTCGGTCAAGTCGGGCGTGTCGAAGCCCTCGGTGAACCAGCCGTAGACCTGCGCCATCAGCGATTCGTGGAGGCTGCCATCACCCATGAACTTGGCGATGTAGCCGTCGAAGCGCCGGACGGCCTCGCTCACCGCCTCCTGATAGGCGCGGATTACATCGCCCATGTCCTCGGGATCGATCTGGGCCGAGAGGCGCGTCGAATCCGCCAGGTCGCAGAACATCACGGTCAGGTGCCGCCGTTCGGCGCCCGGCAGGTCGCGATCGGCGGCAGGGGCGGGCGGCCTCTCGGCGAGCGGTCTCTCGGCGAGCCGCAGGGCCGGCAGCTTCTGCGGCCGCGTGGTGTCGGCTTCGGCCCGCGCCGCGTGCCCCTCGGGCGCCCACACCAAGAGCTCCCCGTCGAGGTCGGAGGCG
>JBGPTQ010000257.1:0-4158 GCA_041490725.1 Allostellaceae bacterium
TGCGCCCGGTCGTTGTCAATTTCTGCGATGGGGACTGCACCGTGGCGCCGCAGGAGACTAATTGTATCTCCCTCGCCGCCCCGGGGGGGGTAGTGGGTGGGGGTGTGGTGGGGGATTCCAGAGCGGTCGCCGGCACCCACCTCACCCTCCCATCGCTCTGCGATGGGCCCCTCCCTCTCCCCCCTGAAGGGCGGAGAGGGGTTTTACCACCCTGCGCGCTGCGCCTCGGCTTGCGCCAGATCAAGGGCCTGGCCGAGGCCGAGGCCGATCGTCTCGTCGCGGCGCGCGGCGGCGGATACCGCAATCCGCGCGATTTGTGGCGCCGCAGCGGCCTTGGCCGCGCCGCCCTCGAACGCCTCGCCGCGGCCGATGCATTGCGCTCGTTAGGTCTCGACCGCCGCCGCGGGCTGTGGGCGCTGAAGGCGCTCGGCGAGGCGCCGTTGCCGCTGTTCGCCGCCGCTGAGGCGGTGCCGGCTCCTCACCCTCCCACGCCTGCGGCGCGGGTCCCTCCCTCTCCCCGTGTTCACGGGGAGAGGGTTGGGGTGAGGGGCCGGCACGGACCTTCGCCATCCCTTCAGGCGACCCCGAGCGAAGCCCGCGCGGCGGCGCTGTTGCCGCGGATGCCGCTCGGCGAGCATGTCGTCGAGGATTACGCGACGACAGGCCTCACGATAAAGCGCCACCTGCTCGCCTTCCTGCGCAACGAGCTGGCGCGCGAAGGCCTCGTCGCCGCCGCCGATCTCGCCACAATTCCGGTCGGCCGGCGCCTCGCGATCGCCGGGCTCGTCTTGATCCGGCAGCGCCCGGGCAGCGCCAACGGCGTCGTCTTCATCACGATCGAGGACGAGACCGGGATCGCCAATCTGATCGTCTGGCCCGCTACCCTCGAACGCTTCCGCCGCGCCGCGCTCGGCGCGACGCTGCTCTATTGCCGCGGCCATTTGCAGCGCGAGGAGAGCGTCATCCACCTCGTCGCCGAGGATCTGCGCGACATGACCGCGCGCCTCAACACCCTGCGCGAGCGCACCGGCGACGACCCGCTCCCGCCGCCCGGCAAACCGCCCTTCGCGCCGCGCGAACGGATCCCCGGTTATGATGCGCGCGACATCGTGATTCCGAGCCGCGACTTCCGCTAGCTTGCAACCGCCGCTCTTGCCGCCAAGCTCTAAGCGCGAAGGAGCCGGACATGGATCTCGTCTTCGCCACTCCGCCGCCGCCAAATGGACCATCGGCCGAGACCGCGCTGCGCGCGGCGATTCGCGACGCGCACCGCCTCGACGAGACAGAGGCCGATTCGCGCATCCTTGCCGATGCCGATATCCCCGCCGATTCGCGCGACCGCATCGCCGCGACGGCGCGCCGGCTGGTCGTGGCGGTGCGCCGCGAGCGCCTCGGCAAAGGCGGGCTCGACGCCTTTCTGCAGGAATACGCGTTGTCCTCGCCCGAGGGCGTCGCGCTGATGTGCCTCGCCGAAGCGCTGTTGCGCATCCCCGATGCCGAGACCGTCGACCGGCTGATCCGCGACAAGATCGCGTCGGCCGACTGGGAGCGCCATCTCGGCCATTCCGGCTCGCTCTTCGTCAATGCCTCGACCTGGGCCTTGATGCTGACCGGACGATTGCTGAGCCCCGATCACGGCGAAGCCGACCTCGGCAGCGTCCTGCGCCGCTTCGCCACGCGTTCGGGCGAGCCGATATGGCGCCCGGCGGTGAGCGCGGCGATGCGCATTCTCGCCGACCAGTTCATCATGGGCCGCACGATCGAGGAGGCGTTGGCGCGGGCGCAGGGCGCCGAGCGGCACGGCTACCGCCATTCCTTCGACATGCTCGGCGAGGCGGCGCGCACGATGGCAGATGCCGAGCGCTACCATGCCGCCTATCGCCGCGCGATCGCCGCGATCGGCAAGGAAGCGGCCGGGCGGCCCATCGAAGCGGCCCCCGGGATCTCGGTCAAATTGTCGGCCTTGCACCCGCGCTACGAGATGGCGCAGCGCGACCGAATCATGCAGGAGCTGCTGCCTTCATTGTCAGCCTTGGCCCGCGATGCCCGCGCCCTCGGCATCGGCTTTACGATCGACGCCGAGGAAGCCGACCGGCTCGAATTGTCGCTCGACCTCGTCGAGGCGCTAGCGCTCGCCCCCGAGCTCGCCGGCTGGGACGGGCTCGGCCTCGCGGCCCAGGCCTATCAGAAGCGGGCGCTCGCTCTCGTCGATTGGCTCGCCGACCTGGCCCGGCGGGCGCGGCGCCGGCTGATGCTGCGCCTCGTCAAGGGCGCCTATTGGGACAGCGAGATCAAGCGGGCGCAGGAGCGCGGCCTCGATTCCTACCCGGTGTTCACCCGCAAAATCGCCACTGATGTTTCCTATCTTGCCTGCGCGCAGCGGATGTTCGCCGCCGGTGGCGCCTTTTATCCGCAATTCGCGACGCATAACGCCCACACCCTCGCCGCGATCATCGAACTAGCCGGGGCCCGGACAGATTGGGAGTTCCAGCGCCTGCACGGCATGGGCGAGGCGCTCTATGGCGAAGTCGTCGGCGCCGCCAAGATGAACCGCCCGTGCCGGGTCTATGCGCCGGTCGGGAGCCACGAGGATCTGCTCGCCTATCTCGTGCGCCGGCTCCTGGAAAACGGCGCCAACACCTCTTTCGTCAACCGCATCGTCGATGAGAAGGAACCGATCGACGAGATCGTCGCCGACCCGATCGCGCAGCTGGCGCGCCTCAAGGTGAAGCCGCATCCGCGCATCCCGGTGCCGGGCGATCTCTTCCAGCCGGTGCGGCGGAATTCGCCGGGGCTCGACCTCGCCGATCCGCGCGCGCTCGGCGCGCTGCGCGGCGGGCTTGCCGAGGCCTTGCGCCGGCCGTGGCATGCCGGGCCGATCGTCGGCGGGATCGAACTCACCGCCGTGGGCGAGCCGGTCTGCGACCCGAGCGATCGGCGGCGCCAGGTCGGGACCGTGGCGAACGCGCCGCCGGAGGCGGTCGAAGAGGCGCTCGCCCGGGCCGTGCGCGCCGCGCCGGCCTGGGATCAAACCCCAGCCGATTCGCGCGCCGCCGCGCTGGAGCGCGCCGCCGATTTCTACGAGCGTCATCGCGCCGAGCTGATGGCGCTGATCATCCGCGAGGGCGGCCGCACCATCCCGGCGGCATTGTCGGAAGTGCGCGAGGCCTCGGATTTCCTGCGCTATTACGCCGCCCGCGCCCGCGCCGATTTCGCGAGGCCCGAGCTTCTCCCCGGCCCGACCGGCGAGCGCAACGAATTGGCGCTGCATGGAAGGGGGGTGTTCGCCTGCATTTCGCCGTGGAATTTCCCGCTGGCGATCTTCACCGGGCAGATCGCGGCCGCGCTCGCCGCCGGCAATGCAGTCATCGCCAAGCCGGCCGAGCAGACCCCGCTGGTCGCCGCCGCAGCGCTGCGCCTGCTGCTCGCGGCCGGAATCCCAGCAGACGCGCTCCATCTGCTGCCCGGAACCGGCGAAGGCGTCGGCGCGGCGCTCGTCGCCGATTCGCGAATCGCCGGCATCGCCTTCACCGGCTCGACCGAGACGGCGCGCGCCATCAACCTCGCGCTCGCCCGGCGCCCGGGAGCGATCGTGCCGCTGATCGCCGAAACCGGCGGGCAGAACGCGATGATCGTCGATTCGTCGGCGCTCGCCGAGCAGGTCGTCGCCGATGTCGTGATCTCGGCCTTCGACAGCGCCGGCCAGCGCTGCTCTTCCCTGCGCCTCTTATATCTCCAGGAAGACATAGCGGAGCGCATCCTGGCGATGTTGGAGGGCGCGATGGCCGAGCTCCAGATCGGCGACCCGGGGCTGCTCGCGACCGATATCGGCCCCGTCATCGATAACGAGGCGCGCCAAACCCTGGAGCGGCACGCGGCGCGGATGGCTCACGAGGGCCGCCTCATCTACCAATGCCGGCTGCCGCCGGGGACCGAGCACGGCAGCTTCTTCGCGCCGCGCGCCTTCGAGATCGATTCGGCCGGCCGCCTCGAGCGCGAGGTGTTCGGGCCGATCCTGCATGTGATCCGCTGGCCGGCCGACCGGCTCGATGCGGTGCTCGACGAGATCGCCGCGACCGGATACGCACTGACGTCAGGCATCCACAGCCGAATCGACGACAGGGCGAGTCACATCCTGGCGCGGCTCGGCATCGGCAA
>JBGPTQ010000258.1:0-4136 GCA_041490725.1 Allostellaceae bacterium
CGGGACAATCTCGCCGCGATCCTTGTCGAGCCGATGCTCGGCGGCAGCGGCTGCATCCCGGCCACGCGCGAGTTCCTGGCCGATCTGCGCGCCCTGGCGAGCGAGACCGGCGCCATCCTGATCTTCGACGAGGTGATGACCTCGCGCCTCGCGCCGGGGGGCTTGCAGGAGGCGCACGGCATACTCCCCGACATGACGACCCTCGGCAAATATGTCGGCGGCGGCATGAGCTTTGGCGCGTTCGGCGGCAAGGCCGAGCTGATGGAATGGTTCGACCCACGCCGGAAGGACGGGTTTCAGCACGCCGGCACCTTCAACAACAACGTGCTGACGATGAATGCCGGCCTCGTTGGCCTGACCGAAATCTACACGCCCGAGCGCGCCCGCGCCCTCAACCGGTTCGGCGAGGGCCTGCGCGAGCGGCTCAACGCGACTGTCCGCCGGCGCGGCCTTGCCATGCAGTTCACCGGCATCGGCTCGATGATCGGGGTGCACATGACCGACACGCCGATCCACAACGCGACCGACGCGGCCAAGGGCCATGCCGGCCTCTTGGATCTCTTCTACTTCGACCTCTTGGCGCGCGGCATCTGGATGGCCAAGCGCGGCATGATGGCATTGTCGATCGCGCTCGATGAGGCCGACGCCGACACACTCGTCGCCGCGGTCGAGGAGTTCGCCGAGAGCCGGGCGCCGCTATTCGCCTGAGTAAAATAAAGTCGAGTAGTTCCAATAGCTATCCCGTCATTCCCGCGAAAGCGGGAATCCAGAGGCCCGATGCTCCGTCGCTTGCTCTGGACCCCCGCTTTCGCGGGGGTGACGAACGACGATCAGGGAGGACGGACATGACTGACAGCCGCGCCAATCACCGCGTCGCCTATTTCAACGGGAATATCGTGCCCGAGCGCGAGGTCGTCGTGCCGTTCCGCGACCGCGGCTTCAAATACGGCGACGCCGCCTTCGACATGACCCGCACCTTTGATGGCCGGCCGTTCAAGCTCCAGGAGCATGTCGACCGTCTCTACCGCTCGCTGCGCTATCTGCGCATCGACCCCGGCCTCAGCCCCGCCGAGATGGTCGCGGTCAGCGAACAGGTGCTGGAGCGCAACCGGCATTTTCTGACCCCGGACACCGATTACTGGCTCGGCCAGCGGGTCTCGCGCGGGGTCGATGCGGTCGGCGACGAGGGCTGGGACCATACCGGGCCGAACGTCATCGTCGAATGCGTGCCCCTGCCGTTGAAGGCGCGCGCGCGGCTCTTCCGCGACGGCATCGACATCGTCGTGCCGCCGACCCGGCGGGTCGCGCCCGAGGCCCTGAGCCCACGCGCCAAGACGCACAATTACCTCAACCTGATCACCGCCGATCTCGAAGCCAAGGCGCAGGACAAGGAGGCGTGGTCGGTGTTGCTCGACGCCGAGGGCCACCTCGCCGAAGGCATCGGCAGCAACATCTTTATCGTGCGCGACGGCGCGGTCCGCACTCCCCACGAGCGATGGGTCCTGCCCGGGATCAGCCGCGCGATGGTCATCCTTCTGTGCGGCGAACTCAGGATCGAGTGCCGGGAGGCCGATCTCGACCTCTACGACGCAGCGACCGCCGACGAAATCTTCATGACCTCGACGAGCCTGTGCCTCTGCCCGGTGCGCAGCATCGGCGGCCGCGTGATGCCCACCCCGCTTCCCGGGCCGGTGACGCAGCTTCTCAGCGAGGCTTACGCGCACGCGGTCGGCTGCGACTTCGTCGCGCAGTATCTGCGCCACCTCTCGTGAATCGAAACGGGCGCAGCCAAGCCGGCTGCGCCCGTAACCGATGAAGGCCGGACCGATGAAGGCCGGATTAACGCCCGCTGGGTGCCGGCGTTATCGGCGCCGACTTTATCGGGGCGTCTTGCTCGGCGACAGGGGCGGCGGAGCCATCGGCGCCATCGGCGCCGGCGCGTACGGTGCCGCAGCCGCGGGCTTCGCCGCGCGGTGGCGCACGTGCTTCCGGACATGGTGCACCGCATGCCGACCCTTGCGGTGGCTGACGTAATGCCGCGGCGGTGCCGTGCTCGGCGCCAAATACGGCTCGGGCGGCGGAGCCGGGGCCGCCATCGGAGCCATCGGGGTCACCACGGGCGGCGGCGGCGCGCTGGCGCACGCGGCGAGCAACGCCAAGGTGGAGGCAACAAGCAACGGTTGAGCTATTTTGAGCACGATTCTCTCCCAGGCTGGGCGGCACCAAACGGTAATAGGGTGGGCATAGCACTTCCGTTCATTCGACTAAAGCGGCGAATTGAACATCCCAGCCGGTTGATGCTGGGCTGCGTCATTTTCGCGCTGCGCCGGCCACCGGCGGCGCATGCCCGCCCCGGCGCGCGCCGAATCGCTCAGCCGAGCGGTCAGTGACGCCGGGCAATATGGCGCAGGCGATAACGCGCCTCGACATTTGCCGGCCCCTCGCTGGCGACGATGTCGCGGCCGATCAGATCGATCAGATGGGCCAGCACCGATCGCCCGGCGGCCCGCCGCAATGCCGGGTTGAGACCGACATAAAGGCGCTCGACCATCGCATCGACCGTTTCGCAGCCCGATTTGAGGCAGTCGAGGATGCCGGCTTCGCGCTCCCGGCGATGGGCGATGAACGCACCGACATGGCGCTGCGGCTCGGTGATCGCCGGGCCATGGGTCGGCCAATAGACCCTGTCGCGGCGCAGCAGGAGCTTGTCGAGCGAGGCCATGTAGGCGGCCATGTCGCCATCGGGCGGGGCGATCACGCTGGTCGACCAGCCCATCACATGGTCGCCGCTGAACAGAATGCCGGGATCGGGCAGGGCGAAGCAGAGGTGGTTCGAGGTATGCCCGGGGGTATGCACCGCCTCAAAGCGCCAATTTCCGCCTTCGACCCAGTCGCCGTCGCGCACCACGATATCGGGGACAAAATCCCAATCGCCGCCTTCCTCGATGCCGGGCTCGCCGCGCCTTCCGCCGGCATGCGGGCCAAAGCCATAGCTCGGCGCTCCGGTCGCTTCCTTCAGCGCCTTGGCCGCCGGCGAATGGTCGCGGTGCGTGTGGGTGACGAGGATGTGGGTGACCTGTTCGTCGGCGAGGCTCGCGAGCAACGCTGCGATGTGCTCGGCAAGCTCGGGGCCGGGGTCGATGACCGCGACCTCGCCCTCGCCGACGACATAGGTGCCGGTGCCTTTGAAGGTGAACGGGCCGGGATTGCGCGCGACGATGCGGCGCACGCCCGGTGCCACCGGCTCAAGCCGGCCGTATTCGAACGCGAAGTCGCGGCGATAGGGAATCTCGACAGCCATCGGCTTAATACCTCAGAGTTCCCCTTGCCCGGGCTTGACCCGGGCACCCACGTCTTTTCTGCCCTTTTTTCGAGACCGCGCAAGACGTGGGTGGCCGGGCCGAGCCCGGCCACGGGGGCGCTCTACATCGCCTGGCGCGCCATCCGGCTCGCGCGGCGTTTTGCATAAGCCGCAGCTGCCGGCCCGGTCGGCGGCGGGACGTCGGGCAGCCGCACATTGGCCCGGCGGATTTCCCAGTCCCACTCGTCGCCGCCCATCTCGTAGCTCTGCTGGCTCTGCATCGGGTTGCGGTTGACCAGCGGGCGGGCGTACAGCGGATGCGTCATGCTGCGGATCTCATGCTCGATCTCGAACAACACCTTGTCGGTTTTGGGATCGACGATGTGCTCCCAGCGGTACTGGTAGGGGTTGCTCTCCTCGGTCAGCAATTCGCGCTTCATCAGCTCCTTGTAGGCGCTGGAGAAGTCCTGGACATAGACCTGGATGTGGTGCCCGTCATAGGCCGGGATCGGCTTGTCGGTCTCGCGGAACGACAGTTCCTGGTGGTAGCCGACGCTGATCCGGGCGACGCGGCCCGAGCCGTTTTCTTCCAGCCGAGTCTTGGCGCCGAAGATCTTGCGGTAGAAGCGGTCGATCCCCTTGGCGGTCCCCATCGGCACATCGAATTGGAGATAGGGCATGCCGAGATTGATCGCGCCAAAGCGCTCCTCGTCCGGGCTGTGCATGTTGAAGCGATTGCCCCACGGGCAGGTTACCTGGACATAGTCGTTGTTTTCGGCGACGGCGAATTTGGTCCCCGCGAGCTGTTTCTTGACGCCGGCGAGGCGGGCGAGCA